>QNFN01000291.1 GCA_003645555.1 Gammaproteobacteria bacterium
AAACGGCGGTTGACCATGTAGGCCGGGTAGGCGAGATCCTCGACGGTCAGGCGCAACGGGCCGTCGAGCTGTATCGGCTTATAGTTGCTGCGCAACCCAGATTCAGTGCGGCCACTCGAAAGCTGTGCCGATCGGGTAGCGGGCACCGGCCGCTCCGGGACTTCATGGGCAGGCAGTGCGTTGGCTTCCGGATGAACCAGGCGTTCAGCGATCTCGGACATCTTCAGTCCCTGGCGCTTGAACGCGGCGATCTGGCCGATGGTCTCCAGGATCGTCTCGGGGAAATGGCCAATACGCGGGGCGTCGCTGGCCTGGCCGTCACCCGGGGCGACGATAGGGCGTGGCAGCAACCCTTTGCTGATGTAGTTGTTGAGGGTGGCCCTGGAGATGCCCGCCTGCTGGAGGACTTCCTTGCTTGTAATGTACCGCTCGGTGTTCATTCCTGGTGATCTCTTGACGTGTTTTTATAATGTGTAGACAGTCTAGTACGTAGTCGTCCTAACTGTCAAGACATGCGTAAGACTGTCCATATCGTTGATTAACCACATGTTTAATAGAGCCCATACAGGCTTGTACTGACTAATACTATCAGCTTAGTCTGTCTATCTATATTTGGACAGTAAGAGTTTCTACCTGCACTTGCTGTCTATGTCGTCGAGGGAAAAGGATGCGATTCACCGCACCAGCTATGGCTCCGTCAACCTGCGCCGGGTTAGCCGCATCGGGAAAAGGTGGCGAAAGCGAGACCCGTTCTCGGTTGGCCGCGATCATGGCTTCAGCGGTAATGATCCCAAAGCCCATCGCTATCCGGCGACGACTGGCGGGAAGCAGACAGCCATCGTGGGCATAGTCAATCAGGACGCAGGCAGCTTGCCCCCGGCAGGTCGTTGCGCGGCCACGCGCATTACCTGAGCTCTCCGCCCCGGCCCTGGACATTCGGCATCACCATCGGCCGTGTCCAGGCCGGGTAGCCGCTACGGGATGTCGTGACCGTAGCTGCGTATCAGCCGTGCCAGGCGGTCACTTGCCAGTTCGAGCCAGGCAATCGCCTGGCGATACTCGCCGGCAGCCGCATGCTTGTGCGCGACCCAGTGCAACCGGATCGACTCATCGACCGCGGTACGGATAATGGCCGCCTGTCCGGCTTCCGTGCGTGGCTGAGTGAGCAGCAACTCGACCAACAGCAGATGCGTATCGTGGCGGTCGACCTCGTATTCGTATTCCTCACGATCACTGCCGAAGCGAACCGGATTCACCAGGGTCTGGCCACCGCGCAAACGGACGATTTCGGTCTGTAGCAGAACATAGGCCTCTTTCATCTGCCGCATGGCGTCGTCCTGACGCCCCGCGGCCAGATGATCTCTCGCCGACTCGGCCAGGCGTGCGATCTCGCCGCTGAGGTCAGACCGCGGATCGTCAAGTTCGAGTCGAATCGACTGGTAGGCATCCGCCAGTGCCATCACGCTGTGTGCCAAGGCCTCAAAGCGGGCGCTCCGTCCTTCCGACGGAGCCTTCGCGCCCTGCCCTGGAATCATCAACGGCGTAATCACGACAGGGTCGCTGGCCAGCCGGCGCACGATCATCTGGATCAGCACGTAGGCCTGCTCGAGGCGCTGGTACCCTTCCTCGGTTCGACCGGCACGGTAGGCGGCTATGGCCTCCGCCTGTACCGTGCGAATGATCGCCAGCGCCTTATCACTCGCATGGCTGGTATCCAGGCGCTCCGCCGCTTCCAGCAGGGTATTGACGGTGGCTACACGGGCATCGAAATCGTAGTGTCCGGCCGTGGCCGTGCCGACCATGAGCAGTGCCAGCAGCACGGCTGTCAAACAGCGCCGGCCAGAGGACAGTACAAGCGGGGATCGAGAGAACTCGAAGGTGCGCATGTTGACCTCCTGTCATTGCGCGAACTGTGGCTACCTGCCTGCTTGCAGTATAGGTTGCCACCGGCCCGAATGCGGCCCGCCACTGCAGTTACGGTGGGATAGGACTAGGATGAAGATCGGCCAACATAGCCATCATCGCATCGGCCCATCGCGCCGATGGCTGGAAAGCTGCGATCCAAGGTCAAGGTGCCTTCCCCACCTGATCAAACAATCCTGAGGTGGAGTGAGAGACACGCGATGACAGAAGAGAATCAACTTCCCCTGCAAATTATTGCCGGCTTCCTCGACCAACTGGACAGCAGCCTTCCTGGACAGGAACTGACGGCCCATGGGCGTCTCAGACTGTCTCAATTGATTGAAAACGAACTTGCGGCCCACCTCGGCCTCGAGCCGCAGGCCAAGACCCAGCAGGTGACCATCCTGCTCTCAGACCTGCGTGGCTTCACCCAGATGTCCGAGCAGTTCCCGCCGGCCGATGTCATCGGGCTGCTCAACCGCTACTTCACCAAGATGAACAGCATCATCCACGACCACGAGGGCGTGATAGACAAGTTCATGGGCGACGCCATCATGGTGCTGTTTGGTGTCCACGAGGAACGCGATGACGACCTGCTGCGCGCCATCCGCTGTGCCACGCACATGCAGCAGGCCATGGACGAAATCAACCTGGGCAACCGCGAGGTCGGCATGCCGGAGTTGTTCATGGGTATCGGCATCAACACGGGCGAGGTGGTGGCCGGTAACGTTGGCTCCGAGTATCACAGTGAATTTACGGTCATCGGCGACCAGGTCAACCTCGCTTCACGGGTCGAAGCTCACAGCCTGCGCGGGCAAGTGCTATTGAGCGAGAACAGCTTCACACTGGCGGAAGAGTCGATCGAGGTGGCCAGCCCGAGGCAGGTCTACATCAAGGGCAAGCGCGACCCGGTCAACCTCTATGAACTCAAGGCGGTGACCCGGCCCGACCTGATCGAGGTGCCGAGCCGCGAAATACGCCGTGGCCCACGTGTCGATGTCGACTTCCCGTTCCAGTTTCATGCCGTGGAAGGCAAGGGTGTCTCGGAGGAGGCCCAGCAGGGCCATGCCCTCGACCTAAGCTACAGCGGTCTGCGCGGCCGGGTCGCCTTCTCGGTGGAGCAGATGAGTGATCTGAAGCTGTCACTGTCAGGCGGCATGCTGGCTGGCGAAGCGGAGGAGATCTACGCCAAGGTGCTGAGCGTCGTCCAGCAGGAGCAAGGCTGCGAAGTGACCATGGAGTTCACCTCGATGCCGCTTGCGGTCGACGAAGTGATCCGCCGCTACGTCGACCGCATCGTCGAGGGCAGCTGAAATGGGAATCGACTGTCAACACGATTAACCAGGACAAACGCAGAACCTATCCCAAGACCCGACAATCGGGTGACAATTACCCTCCCACCCCATCCTCGTGAAAC
>QNFN01000292.1 GCA_003645555.1 Gammaproteobacteria bacterium
CCACCATCCGGGGTGCCGGCCGAATCGGTCGATCTGCCCCCGTTGAGCACTTACGCACCGCCTCCGGCTCCAGAGGAAGCCGAACCCGCTGCCGCGCCTGCCGCCGAGACCGGGGCTGTGCCAGCCCAGGTGCAGCGCTACAGCCGCATGATGATCACCCAACCCACCGATGGTCAGACCATCCGCACCGACGATGGTCGGGTCACTGTCGCCGTCGACCTGCGTCCCGCGCTCCAGGAGAGCGCAGGCCACCGCCTGATTGCGGTTGTTGACGGTCGACGCCTCCCGGGCGGTAGCAGCTCGATCCAGATCCGGGCCGCGCGTGGTAGCCACCGCTTGCAGGTGGCCGTGATTGACGCCAACGGCAAGGTGATCGCTAAAAGCCGCCAGATCGGCTTCGACATACGGGCCAAAACACGTCTGCCGATTCCGCGTGAGCTTGGTGAGATTCAGGGCGTCGAGCCCGGATCCCCGATCGCCACCCCGCCCTCCAATTGATGCACTAAAATAGTGCGTAACGCGCCCGAGTGCGGGCGTGTACACCGCTGCCTGTAGCCGGCGAGCCCTCTTCCTTGGCGCTTCGCCAGCCTGTAGGGGTGGTATCGAGCCGGTCAGACCGCATGGCCTGGAACTTGCTCGTTTACCAGGGCGGCAACTGGCGGTGAACGGGACCATGACTCTGCACAAGCGCATTCTCGACAACCTGAGCCACACGGTCCTGGTCCTCGACCAGCACCTTGCCGTGAATTACATCAACCCGTCAGGCGAAATACTGCTCGGGGTCAGCGCGCGGCAGGTGCATGGCCAGCCAGTGCTCGAACTGCTGCACCTCGATGGTCGTTTCAACGACAGCTTCATCAAGGCCCGCGACGGAGGCCATCCGTTCACCGAGCGTGAGGTCGAGATGACGTTGCGCCCTGATATGGTGTTGACCGTCGATCTGAGCATTACCCCGTTCAGTGAGCCCACTCGCGACATGACACTGCTGCTGGAACTGCAGCACCTCGATCGTCACCTGCGCATTACCCGCGAAGAGCACCTGCTGGCGCAGCAGAGTGCCACTCGCGCACTGATCCGTGGCCTCGCACACGAGGTCAAGAACCCACTTGGCGGTTTGCGTGGCGCGGCGCAGCTGCTTGAACGTCAGCTCGACGCCGCCGAGTTGCGCGAATACACCCAGGTAATCATCGGCGAGGCTGATCGGTTGCAGGCGCTGGTTGACCGCATGCTCGGACCGGCCAAGCTGCCGCAGCATGTCGAACTGAACATCCACGAAGTGCTGGAGAGGGTGCGCCAGCTGGTTGAGGCCGAAGCGGACCTGGCGATCGATGCCGACTACGATCCGAGCATCCCGGACCTGATTGGCGACCACGACCAGTTGATCCAGGCGCTGCTCAACATCGTACGTAACGCCGTCCAGGCGGTCGGAAACGACGGGCATGTTGCTGTGCGTACGCGTTGTCACCGCCAGTTCACGATTGGCCAGCAGCGTTACCGTCTGGTTATCGGTATCGAAGTCATCGATGACGGGCCGGGCATTCCGGCCGAGATGGTCGAGAACATTTTTTATCCAATGGTTACTGGCCGCGAGGGCGGCACTGGCCTTGGACTGTCAATTGCACAGGAACTGATACACCGCCACCGAGGGCTGATCGAGTGCAGTAGCCGCTCTGGCCAGACGGTGTTCAGGATCCTGTTGCCGCTGCAAGGAGCCATGCATGAATCGGCCTGAAACCGTCTGGATCGTCGATGACGACCGCTCGATCCGCTGGGTGCTGGAAAAGGCCATGCAAAGTGCGGGTCTGAGTGTACGCACGTTCGAATCTGGCGAGTTGATGCTCGCCGAGCTGCGTCGTGAGCAACCCGATGCGCTGTTCACCGACATCCGGATGCCGGGTATCGACGGGCTCCAGGTGCTGGAGCAAATTCGTGCCGATCAACCCGGGCTGCCGGTGATCGTCATGACCGCCCACTCCGATCTCGACAGTGCCGTCTCGGCCTACCAGGGCGGCGCCTTTGAGTACCTGCCGAAGCCATTCGACGTCGATGAGGCGGTGGCCCTGGTGCGCCGGGCGATGGCGCGTCGGCATGCCGTTGAGGGGGGAGGCGATGACGAGGCACTGGCACAGCAGGCACCCGAGATCATCGGTGAATCGCCGGCGATGCAGGAGGTGTTCCGCGCCATCGGTCGGCTGTCACGTTCCAACATCACCGTGCTGATCAACGGCGAGTCGGGCACCGGCAAGGAACTGGTCGCTTTGGCCCTGCATCGGCACAGCCCACGCGTCAACAATTCGTTCGTCGCCCTCAACATGGCCGCGATCCCGCGTGATCTTCTGGAGTCGGAGCTGTTCGGTCACGAAAAAGGGGCGTTTACCGGCGCCTTGGCATTGCGCCGCGGCCGTTTCGAACAGGCTGACGGTGGCACCCTGTTCCTCGATGAGATCGGTGACATGCCGTCGGAACTGCAGACGCGCCTGCTGCGTGTTCTCGCCGATGGGGAGTTCTACCGTGTTGGCGGCCACACACCGGTGCGGGTCGACGTGCGCATTATCGCCGCGACCCACCAGGACCTCGAAGCATGTGTTCGTGAGGGCCGTTTCCGCGAGGATCTGTTTCACCGTCTCAATGTCATTCGCATCCATATCCCGTCACTGCGCCAACGGCGTGAGGACATCCCGCGCCTGGCCCGGCACTTTTTGCAGGCTGCGGCCACCGAACTCGATGTCGAGGCCAAGACGCTGTTGTCCGATTCCGAGGCGCTGCTGTGTGATCTCGACTGGCCTGGCAACGTGCGTCAGCTGGAAAACACCTGCCGCTGGCTGACGGTGATGGCTTCCGGGCGCGAGGTCCATGTCGACGACCTGCCCCTCGAATTGCGCGAGGACGCTCCGGAAGGCGAAGGCGAGGACTGGCTCGCGGCACTGCGCCACTGGGCCTCGCACCGCCTCGCCAGCGGTGAGAATGCCCTGCTTGAAGACGCCTTGCCGGAATTCGAGCGGGTCCTGATCGATGTCGCCTTGGCCAAGACCGGGGGGCGCCGTCAGGATGCGGCGAAACTGCTCGGGTGGGGGCGAAATACGTTGACGCGCAAGATCAGGGAGCTCGGGATGGAGGTGTGAGTGTCACCGGTTTGAATCACCACCAGGCTGCGTTCTACGTCAGTCGCTGTTCCTTGGCGGAGGAATCGCGACACCACGCGCCTCGAGCTGGGCCCTGATCCGCGCCATTTCGGCGTTATCACCCAGGGAATCCGCCAGTCGGTAGAGTTGACGCCAGGCGAAGTGGTTGGCGGGGCGGTGGTTGATGGCCTCCAGG
>QNFN01000293.1 GCA_003645555.1 Gammaproteobacteria bacterium
CCATCTCCGGAGTCATGTCAACGCCGATCACCTTGCCGGTTTCTCCAACGGCACGGGCCGCGAGCAGGCAGTCGAAACCACCGCCGCTGCCGAGATCGAGAACGGTTTCGCCGGACTGCAGTGCCGCAATCAGGTGCGGATTGCCGCAAGCGAGACCCATTTCGGCGCCCACTGGCGTGGACTCGAGATCACTTCTTTTGTAGCCGATCCTTTCGGCATGGTCGCTGTTCCCACCGTCCGGCCCGCAGCAGTTGCTGGGACCGCAACAGGAACCGCCGCTCTTCGCAATTTCCGCATAGGTCCTGCGAATCGTCTGGCGCAGGGTTTCTCGTGGTTGCTCGGTCATGTTCGCTGTCCTCTTGTTTCAGTGATGCTGACTTTAAAGACGCAACAGGAACGAAAAGGACGCAGATGTGACGCAAAAGAAATTGCACCTTGGCCTGGATCGAGGGCAGAGGTTCGGCGTCCGTGAGTTGTCAGGAACGGCCTGAAGAGCTCCAGGCGCGGCGTGTGCTGTTGTCGGCTTCCTTGCGACACGGTGACGGATCCAGGTTGTCGGTCGGTCAGCTGCAGCTGCCGCACCTCGGGCCGCAGCTGTCCACTTTGCCGGTGTAGTCGATGACCCGACCCTGTTGATCGAACTCGAAGTGGCAGCAGTCGAGCATCATCGACTTGATCATGGCGCGGCCACGCTGGACTCGCGACTTGGCGCCGGAAAGCGAGAGCCCTTCCCGGTCAGCCAATTCCTGCTGTGTCAGTCCATCCAGTTCGGTCAGTTGCACCGCCCGGTGGTACGGCTCCGGGAGTGCCGAGATCATCGGCCCAAGGCATCCTTCGAGCTCGCGGTGAACGTCGGCATCCCCGGTCTCGGGGGTCTGGAGGTCGTCAGGGAGATCGACGGTGGGTCGGCGTCGCCGGTAGTGGTCGATTACCGCGTTCCGGGCGATACGGTAGAGCCAGCCCTGCAGGCGTTCGGCGTTGTCCACGGAATCGATATGACGGTGGATGCGCAGGAAGATCTCCTGCAGCAAATCTTCTGTCTCAGCCGGGTCGTTGACACGCGCCGCGACGAATCCTTTCAGACGGTCGTGGTAGTCGTGCCATATCTGCTCGCTGGCCGTATCCATGGGTGCGCATTCCGGTCGTCAGGTGGCGGTCGCTCTATCTACAAAACTATAGACGCAGCTGTCGGCGAAAGGATGCAGACTGAGATATGTTTATGAGTCAGGTGTCGCGCCGGTTGACCAGCCAGATACCCAGCGCGACCAGGACCAGCGCGATCAGAAGTCCGGCCGACATCGGTTCGGCGAGCAGGATGCCGCCGGCGGCGACGCCGAACAGCGGTGCCAGGAAGGTGAACGATGCCAGCTTCGGTACCGGGTAGTGGCGCACCAGCCAGAACCAGGCAAGGTAGGTGACGAATGCCACCCAAATCCCCTGGTAGGCGAGGGAGGCCAGTGCCAGCGTGCTCACTTCGCTCGGCCACGCCTCTCCGAGCATCAGCGCACCCACCGGCAGGCAGACGGCCGAGACGCCAAGCTGGTAGAGCAGCACCCGGCCAGGCGAGGCCGAGGCCAGTGGACTGGCCTTGATCAGCACCGTTGTCGCGCCCCAGAGCAGCGCCGCGCCGATCAGCATGGCGTCGCCAATCAGCATCCGGTTGTCGGGCAACGTCAGCGATTCACCGAACACGACCAGGATGCCGGCGAAGGCGCAGGTCATGCCGGCGATCTGCAGTGGCCGCAGCCGCTCACCCGGAAGGAACATCCAGGCGCCGAGAGCGACGACGAACGGTGACATGTAGAGGAAGATCACGGCACGCGAAGCGTTGGTGAATTCCAGTCCCCAGAAGATCAGCACGAACTCACCGGCGAACAGCAGCCCGGCAGCGACACCCCAGCCGAGGGTGCCGTCGCGCACCAGCACCGGGTCGCGACGCAGCGTCATCCACGACCAGACCAGCACGGTCGCAATGATGGAGCGTAGGCCGGCCTGCAGCAGTGGCGGGAAGGAGGGCAGGGCGACCTTGACCGCGACTTGCTGCAATCCCCAGCTGGCGCAGCAGATCACCAGGATGGTCATCGCCAGCAGGTCGAGATGGGCGTGGGCCCGAGGTTTGGTATTGGCGACTGTTGTCAGAGTCGCATCCGAATTTCGGGTCACTGTTTGGCCTCGGGGTTGGTTTGATAACCGGGACCGGTCACCGGTGGCCGGTCCGGCAGCACGCCCTGGTCAACGTCCGAGGTGAAGGTCCGCTCATAGCGGGCCAGTTCATTGCCCGTCGCCGGATCGAGCAGGCGCAGTTCGGCGCGGTAGGGGCGGTTGGCCACGACCCCGCGGACCGACGGCGAGCGGAAGGTGTACTGCAACATGCCGTCGCGCGCGGTCTGGCGTACCCGCAGCGGTCCGCCGCCGGCAGGATCCTCGAACACCGCCTCGAGCCGTGTTCCGGCCGGGATCGACCGGACCGGCTTGACGACGAAACCGTAGTCGGCATCGGCCAGCCGATAGTTGAAGATAAAACCGCCGCCGATAAATTCGACGTAGGGCTGCGCGGGATCGTCTCTGCTGCAGGACGTGAACATCAGGAGCAGGACAAGCAGGGGCGAATAGCAATGTCTTGAGGTCAGATTCACTGGGGCAGCGTCGCATCGTGGTGAGGACCCGTCAACGATCAACCACGCCCTGGTGGTCAGTCTCCGCAACCATCGACCATACTTCTTGTGAACCACCGAAGGAGAGGTGAGTGATTATGCCTATCGCAATAAGGTCGAGCTGGCGTGCAGGGACCTCCGCCAGATTTGTCGTCGCTGTCGTGGTGATCCTGTGGCACGGCGCCTGCTTCGCGATGACACCGCCACCGGCCCTCGGGGCGATGGCCAACGCCACCTACCCCGGCATCATGGACGCCCCGGTGACCCTGCATGACGGCAAGTGGGAAGGGAAGCCGTACTCAGAGGGAGGAGCGTCCCGGCCAAGGATCACGCTGGTTTCCGGGTTTCGCGTCGCCGGCGACCTCGATGGCGATGGAGTGCCCGAGGCAGTGGTGCTGCTGGCGGCCTCGACCGGCGGTTCCGGAACCTTTTCTCATCTCGCCGCCGTCAGCCATGCCGGAGCCGGTGTGGCCGTTCGCGCCGTGGCTCTGCTCGGTGACCGGGTCCAGGTGCGCTACGCCCGCATCGAGGACGGCGAACTGGTGATCGATACGGTCGAAGCCGGCGAGGAGGATGCGGCGTGCTGTCCCGGTGAGAAACGGCAGCGGCGATGGCGACTGGTCGGCGACGTGCTCGAGG
>QNFN01000294.1 GCA_003645555.1 Gammaproteobacteria bacterium
AGGTCAGTTGATCGCCGATCGCGTGGTGCAGCAGCGCGGCCACCACCGACGAATCGACGCCGCCGGAGAGACCGAGCAGCACCGCATCACCGCCGACCTGGGCATGGATCCGTGCGATGTTGTCGTCGATGATGTTGCCCGGCGTCCACAGGTCGCCGCAGCCGCAGATATCGTGGACGAAGCGCCCCAGGATGCGCCCTCCCTGGCGGGTGTGGGTCACCTCGGGATGAAACTGGATGCCGTAGAGCCCGCGCTGGTCGTCGCCGATGCCGGCGATCGGCGCATTGTCGGTGCTGGCAATCAGCTTGAAGCCGTCGGGAATGACGTCGACACGGTCACCGTGACTCATCCAGACATCGAGCAGGCCATAGCCCTCGGGCGTGGTGTGGTCCTCGATGTCACGCAGCAGCTGCGAATGGCCACGGGCACGGACCTGGGCGTAGCCGTACTCGTGGTGGCTCGAATTGACCACGGCACCACCGAAGTGTTCGGCCATCGCCTGCATGCCGTAGCAGATGCCGAGCACCGGCACGCCGAGATCGAACACCTCCGACGGGACGCGCGGCGTCTCGTCATCGGTGACCGACGCCGGACCGCCGGAGAGAATCACTCCGCGTGGCGCGAAATCACGTAGTGCACCGACATCCATGTCGTACGGGTGGAGTTCGCAGTAGACACCCGCTTCGCGTACGCGGCGCGCGATCAGCTGAGTGTACTGCCCGCCGAAATCGAGGATCAGGATCCGGTCGGCGTGGAGGGTGGATGCCGTGGCTGCGGCAGCGGGATCAGTCGACACGGTAGTTTGGTGCTTCCTTGGTGATGGTCACATCGTGGACGTGGCTTTCGCGCATGCCGGCGTTGGTAATGCGCACGAAGCTCGGCTTGGTGCGCATCTCGTCGATGCTGGCGCAACCGGTGTAGCCCATGCTCGAGCGCAGGCCGCCCATCAGCTGCAGAATGACGCGCACCAGCGTGCCCTTGTACGGCACCCGCCCCTCAATGCCCTCGGGTACCAGCTTGTCCGGGTCGGCCCCCTCCTGGAAATAGCGATCACCGGAGCCCTGCTGCTGCGACATGGCGCCGAGGGAACCCATGCCACGGTAGGACTTGTACGAGCGGCCCTGAAACAGCTCGACCTCGCCCGGCGCCTCCTCGGTGCCGGCCAGCAGGCTGCCAACCATGATGGTGTGCGCACCGGCGGCGATCGCCTTGGCGATGTCGCCGGAGAAGCGGACGCCGCCATCGGCGATCAGCGGCACGCCGGTACCTTCGAGGGCCGCGGCGACGTTGGCCACGGCACTGATCTGCGGCACACCGATGCCGGCGACGATGCGTGTGGTGCAGATCGAGCCCGGTCCAATACCGACCTTGACCGCGTCGGCGCCCGCCTCGGCCAGGGCCTTGGCAGCACCGCCGGTAGCGATATTGCCCCCAATGACCTGCACATCGGGGTAGTGCTGCTTGATCCAGCGCACGCGCTCGATCACGCCTTGCGAATGACCATGGGCCGTATCGACGACGATGACATCAACCCCGGCCTCGATCAGCCCGGCGACCCGCTCCTCGGTGCCGGCACCGACGCCGACCGCGGCCCCGGCCCGCAGGCTGCCCTGGTCATCCTTGCAGGCGTCGGGCTTGTCTATGGCCTTCTGCATGTCCTTGACGGTGATCAGGCCGCGCAGGTGGAAGCCGCCGTTGACCACCAGCACCTTCTCGATGCGGTGCTTGTGCAGCAACGCGCGCACCTCGTCGAGATCCGCCCCCTCCTTGACCGTAATCAGCTTCTCCTGCGGTGTCATGACGCTGGTCACCGGGGCGTCGAGCCGGGTCTCGAAGCGCAGGTCACGGTGGGTGACGATGCCGACCAGCTGCCGGCCGTCGACCACCGGCACGCCGGAGATATTGTGCCGGCGGGTCAGCTCGAGAACCTCACCGATCTTCGCCGCCGGACCGACGGTCACCGGGTCGACGATCATGCCACTTTCGAATTTCTTGACCTTGCGCACCTCGTCAGCCTGCTGCTCGGGGGTCATGTTCTTGTGCAGGATGCCGAGCCCACCCTCCTGGGCGATGGCGATCGCCAGGTGCGCCTCGGTCACGGTATCCATCGCCGCTGAGACCAGTGGGATGTTGAGCTGGATCTCGCGCGTCAGCTGGGTGGTCAGGTTGACGTCCTTGGGCAACACCGCGGAGTAATCTGGCAGCAGCAGGACGTCATCGAACGTGAAGGAATCTTCGGTGATGCGGAGCATGGAACGGCACCCGGTGAGCGGAAAAGTAGCCAGAGATTCTAGCACCGCTGCGCGGACGGGCGGAACGTACGCAACTCCCCGTACCTGTGGCCAGCGCGTTATCATCGGATCATGGCATCACCGACCCCGGCCGACCGGGACATCTACACCCCGTCACGGCTGAACCTTGAGGCACGCACGCTGCTCGAGGGCCACTTCCCGCTGCTCTGGATCGAGGGCGAACTCTCCAACCTCGCTCGACCGGCCTCGGGCCACCTCTACTTCTCGCTCAAGGACGCACGCGCCCAGGTCCGCTGCGCCATGTTTCGCAACCGCAACCGGGCCTTGCGCTTCCGCCCGGCCAACGGCCAGCAGGTGCTGCTGCGTGCCCGGGCCGGCCTCTACGAGGGGCGTGGCGAGTTCCAGTTGATCGTCGAGTCTATGGAAGAAGCGGGCCACGGCGCGTTGCAGCGTGCCTATGAGGAACTGCGCGGGCGGCTCACCGACGAAGGCTTGTTCGACGAGGCTCTGAAGCGGCCACTACCGACCCTGCCACGCCAGATCGGTATCATCACCTCGCCCAGCGGAGCGGCATTGCACGACGTGCTGCATGTCCTCGCGCGGCGCTTCCCCGCCATTCCGGTCGTGCTCTACCCGGCGACGGTGCAGGGTGACGAGGCCCCGAATGCGTTACGTGCCGCACTCGCCACCGCCATCCGCCGCGCCGAGTGCGACGTGCTGCTGCTGGCTCGCGGTGGCGGCTCGCTCGAGGACCTTTGGGCATTCAACGACGAGGCCCTGGCACGAGCGATCCGCGCCTGCCCGATCCCGGTGGTCAGCGGGATCGGCCACGAGACCGACTTCACCATCGCCGATTTTGTCGCCGACCTCCGCGCCCCGACACCCTCTGCCGCCGCCGAGGCCATCAGCCCGGATGGCGCCGCATGGACACACCGCTTCGACGGGTTCGCCAGCCGCCTGGGTAGCCTCCTGCACGGGGAGCTTTCCCGCCAAGACAAACGACTCAACTGGCTGCAAC
>QNFN01000295.1 GCA_003645555.1 Gammaproteobacteria bacterium
AGTCGCTCGGCCGCGGCAATATCGGCATCGAGCCGTTCCGCTTCATCCTGAACGCTGCCCGTTTCGACCGCGTGCCGATGGTGCTCGAAACCATCGAACCCGACATCTGGCCCGACGAGATCCAGCTGCTGCACGATCTGGTCGGGCAGGCGGCCTGATTCAAAGCACGTCTGTTCCCTGTAGGTCGGGCTTCAGCCCGACAAAGCGCCCACTGTCGGGCTGAAGCCCGACCTACAAAAAGATCCCGGACAGCATGCGGTTACGCCGCATTCATCTGCCCAGACGCTGGGTACGCATTTCCAGCACCTCGTCCGACCAGCGGCTGGCGATGAACGCCAGCGCCGCGCGGATCTCGGCATCACTCAATACACCGCCGTAGACCGGCATATTGGTCTGGTAACCGGCCGGAGCACGCGGTGGCACCAGGCCGTCCCTGACGATGTCGAACAGAAGCTGGTCATCGTGATGCCAGGTGTGACCGGAATCGTCGTGGGGCGGAGCCGGCAATTTGCCGTCGGCCTTGCGCCGGCGCCATTCTGGCTGGCCTTCGAGGTTTGCACCGTGGCAGTTGGCGCAATGAGTGGCGTAGAGGCGTTCCCCGGTCGCCAGGTCCGTTACGGTCGTGTCATCGCCACTGTCGACCCAGGCGGACAGCACCCAGGCGGTGAGCGCCAGGGTGGCAAGTGCCACAGGTGGCCACCAGAGGGCGGTAGTGCGTCGGCGGCGTGGTGTGGGCGATTCGTTTTGCGCTTCTTCCATGGGCGACTATCGTATCCTTGTCAGTGAAAGTGGGTAATCAGACCGCGCCTGACGTACGGGTGCACAGGAGATAATGATGGATGTGAGTTCATTCCGGCAGTTGCTCCAGCCGTTGACGTCGGCCGCCACCGGCCATACGTTCGATGCTGGACTCGAGAACGATCTGGCCACGCAGTTTCCAGCCGATGGCGACTGGTTCCGCGAGGTCGAGGCCGCCTGCCATGCCGCCATCGAGGCTGGCTGGATGTGCAACCAGGGTGGCGAGGGCCGGCGTTTTGGCCGGGTCATCGAGGCCACGCCGGAGACCGGCGATCTCAGTGTCGATGTCGTCGACCTGATCGACATCGTCGGGCCGCACCACGTTCATCCGAATGGCGAGATCTGCATGGTTATGCCGCAGGACGCGACGGCGACCTTCGACCACGGTGGGGCCGGCTGGCAGGTCAATGTGCCGGGTTCGGCGCACCGCCCGACCGTCCGTGGCGGACGTGCCCTGGTGCTCTACCTGCTGCCGGACGGGGCCATCGACTTCACCGGGCAGTAGGAATTCCTCAGGGGAGGGTTTTCGTCGCCAGCCACTCGTCGACCAGCGTCAGCAGTTCCGCATTGGTGTCGTCGAAGAAGTGATTCGAGTTGCGGGCGATGCGTTGTTCGTAGTGTCGGTTGACTGAACCGGCCGCGAACCGGCGATCGACGCTGTCGAGCACGATTTTGAGATCCCGGTCGCCATAGAGATCGAGTACCGGCAGGCCGATCAGGCCCAGCGAGGTGGCGATGTCGTTATTACCCCCGTTGGATCGGCCGCTCATGCCGATGCCGACAAAGCCGGCGACCGAACCGCCCGAACGCGCATCACGCAGGTAGAAGCTGGCCATATTGGCGCCCATGCTGTGAGCGACAATAACGGTCGGTAGCAGATCATGATCGGCGAGCAGGGCCAGCCCGGCGTCGATTCGCGGTGCCACTTCCGAAAACAGTGGCAGGTAGTCTTCATCCGTTGCCTCGTTGGGCAGAATCGGCATCTGTAACGACAGCGTGGTCCAGCCGAGCCTGGCCAGGCCGACACGCAGCGGGTAGATCACCTGCGGCCAGTTCGGGTGCACGCCAATGCCGTGCAGCAGAATCACCGAGCCACGCGGCGCCCCTTCCGCCTCGGTCAGGATCGACAGGAAGCGGTCGTCACCGGCCTGCAGCCAGACGGCCTCGCCCTCGATCAGCTGGTCGACGATCTGCTCGGCCCAGCGCTGCTCCTTGGCCTTGTCGGAGGCGTGCAGGGGCAGGGCCGTGAGAATCGACAGCAGGGCGAGAACGGGCAGACGCGTGATGGATGGGCGCATGAGCACTCCTTGCGGGCGCCGACCGGGCGCATGGAGCCTGTATAATCACGCGATCAGCCCCTGCTTGCCAACCGTGCGATGCCTGATGATGCTACCGATGCCCGCTTGCGCCCGCTGGTGGACATCGTCACCAACCTGCCGCACTACCGGGAACTCGGCCTCGAGGTGGTCGACTACGCGTCCGGTTCGGCAACACTGCGCTGTGACTACCGGCCTGAACTGGTGGGTGATCCACAGACCGGCGTGGTCCATGGCGGTGTGGTCACGACCATTCTCGATAGCGTCTGCGGCCTGGCCTGTTTCCTCGGACTCGAAGAACCGCAGGCGATCGCCACCCTCGACCTGCGTATCGACTACCTGAAGCCGGCTCGTGTCGAACGGCCGATTTTCGGCTTTGCCGAACTCATCAAGGTGACGCGCAGTGTCGCTTTCCTGCGCGGGCACGCCTATCAGGACACTGCGGATGACGCCGTAGCAATTTGCGTCGCGACCTTCATGATCGGCTCGGTCGGTTTTCGTCCTGGCGGTGATGGGGGCGTACAACCATGACCCTGTTCGAGCGTATTCTCGAACTCAGGGCCGCCGGCGACCTGGCCGGTGTCAGTGCCCTGATCCCGTATACCGGCTTTGTCGGTATCGGTTGCGAACTCGACGACGAGCGCCTGGCCTGCCGGCTCGAATCGCGCCATAGCAACATGGGCAATACCATCATCCGTGCCATCCACGGTGGTGTTGTCGGTGCACTGCTCGAGCACACCGCCGTGATGCAACTGCTCTGGGAGAGCGAGCTCGAACGGCTGCCGAAGATCGTTAACCTGTCGGTCGACTATCTGCGCCCGGCGCTCTGCGATCAGGACCTACTGGCGCGCGGCACGGTGGTCAAGCAGGGGCGGCGGGTGGCCAACGTCCGTGTCGAGGCATGGCAGGGCGACCCGGAACGCCCGGTGGCGGCGGCGCACGCGCACTTCATTCTCGGCTGAGCTACTCCTGCTACATATTCCAGGGAACCGAAGCAGCCATTTGCAGCTTAACCCGCATATTGCACCAGCCGGCCACGGGCCTGGCCTGAAGCTTTTGAAACGCAAGTGGGAAAAGATTGGTTTTGAAGCGAGTCCAAAAAATACTGCTTGTTACCGGCCCGTGGCCTATCACGGCCCCGGCTGGTCCAGGCACG
>QNFN01000296.1 GCA_003645555.1 Gammaproteobacteria bacterium
GACGCCCAGCGCTGGGTCACCCTCGGCTCGACCGGGGCCGAGATCAAGCGTACGGCCGAGGAACATGCCGTCGACCTGATCGTCGTTGGCAGCCACGGCCGCCATGGGCTGGCGCTGCTGCTCGGCTCGACCTCCAACGCTGTGCTGCACGGGGCACCGTGCGATGTCCTCGCGGTACGGGTCGGGGGTGAAGAGGGCTAGCCGGCTGTTGAGATTCGCCCAGATGAGCAGGGTTTCAACGGCCTGCTAAGGAACCTCTGACTCATTCATAAACTCGTATCTGGCGCCCAGAATTAATCAGAGGTTCCCTAAAGCGTTCCCTTCCGGTAAGGATCTGCGACCGGGTTGGGTCGGGTCAGGAAGCGCCGCATGATCCACAGGTAGCTGTCGGGGCAGCGAGCGACCAGTGCTTCGAGCGCCTGATTCATCCGTTGCGTATCCACCACGGCGTCGCCGGTCGGAAAATCCTCCAGCGGGGGATCGATAACCAACCGGTAACCACCGCCCTTCCGTCGCACCAGAACGTAGGGAACCATCCGCGCGTTGCCGTGGGCGGCGATCTTCGCCGGGTGCGGCGCCGTTGCCGCAGGGACACCGAAAAAATCGGTAAAGACCCGCTCCTTGCCCTTGTAGTTAATGTCCGGCGCATACCAGATCACCCCACCGCGCCGTAGCAGGCGTAGCATGCCGCGCACATCGTCGGCCGGCAGCAAATCCTGGTCGGCACGGGTCTTGAGGGCCCGACGATTGGCGCTGATCAACCGATCGACCAGCGGGTCCTTGTCCGGCTTGTAGGTGATCACGATCGGCAGCCGCATGGCCATGTAGCGGCCGCCGAGTTCGAGGTTGGTGAAGTGTGGCGTCAGCAGGATGACACCACGGCCGTCGGCACGTGCCGTCTCGATATGCTCCCAGCCTTCGACCTCGAGCATCCCCTCAAGGAGTTCGCGCCGCCCCCACCAGGCCAGTCCGAGCTCGAACAGGCCAACACCGAGTTCGACAAAATGGCGTCGTAGCCGCCGTTCGATGGCCTGGTCATCGAGTTCAGGATTGACCAGACGCAGGTTGACCCGGGCGACGTGCCGCGGCCGTGGCATCAGGTGGTAGAGCAGCCGGCCGAGGCCGCGACCAAGATGCAGACGCAACGGCCAGGGCGGCAGTGACAACAGCCGCAACAGACCAAAACCACTCCAGATCAGCAGGTCGCGAGGACGCATTGGGCCGGGCCGTTTCCGGGGCTGCGGAGGACGGCGCGCACTATACCACCCGGCTGGTTCCAGCCCGGCAGCACAGGTATAGTTGACTAATTCAGTCGGAATAAGACGCCCCATGACCTCGTACCGCAACGCTCTCGCCGAGGAGCCAAGCCCTTACCTGCAGCAGCACGCGACCAACCCGGTCGACTGGCAACCATGGAATGCCGCAGCTCTCGAGCGGGCCCGGCGCGAGGACCGGCCGATCCTGCTGTCGATCGGCTACTCCGCCTGCCACTGGTGCCATGTCATGGCCCATGAATCGTTCGAGGACGAGGCCACGGCGCAGGTCATGAACGAGCTCTACATCAACATCAAGGTCGACCGCGAGGAGCGCCCGGACCTCGACAAGATCTACCAGACCGTGCACCAGGTAATGCAGCAACGCGGTGGCGGCTGGCCGCTGACGGTGCTGCTCGACCCCCAGGACCGAATGCCGTTTTTTGCTGGCACCTACTTCCCGTCGGAACCACGCCACGGCCTGCCGTCATTCACCCAACTGCTGCAACAGGCGGCACGGGTGTTCCGCGAGCAGCGTGATGCCATCCGTCAGCAGAGCACCTCTCTGGCCGAAACGCTGGGGCAGATCGAGCAGGGTCCGCCAGCGCACGCCGCCGCCCCGGCCATCACGGTGCTGGATACAGCGCGCACCGAGCTGGCCCGTGCCTATGACGGCACCCGTGGCGGCTTCGGCGGGGCACCAAAGTTTCCGCAGCCCACGCTGCTCGCCTTCCTGCTCGGTCCGGGACGTGACGAAGGTGGCGAGGCGATGGGCCTGTTTACGCTGCGGCGCATGGCCCTCGGTGGCCTGTGCGACCAGGTCGGTGGCGGCTTCTGCCGTTACAGCGTCGATGCCGACTGGATGATCCCGCACTTTGAAAAGATGCTCTACGACAACACCCAACTGCTACCACTCTACGCCGAGGCGGCCCGACGTACTGGCGAACCGCTGTTCCGCGATGCCGCCGAGACCACCGTCGCCTGGCTCGTACGGGAGATGCACGATCCGTCGGGCGGCTTCTACAGCGCGCTCGATGCCGACAGTGAAGGACACGAGGGCAAGTTCTACGTCTGGAGCCGCGACCAGCTCGAAGGCCTGCTCACACCCGACGACTTCAACGCCGCAATCGGAATCTTCGCCCTCGACGGCCGGCCGAATTTCGAAGGTGCCTGGCACCTGCATCGTCACGACGACGGCACCGCCGATCCGGACCTGATCGAGCGCATCCGCAGTACCCTGCTCGCCGCACGCGAGCCGCGCGTGCGGCCGGGGCGCGACGACAAGGTGCTCACCGCGTGGAACGGCCTCGCGATTACCGGCCTGGCCCACGCCGGACGCCTGCTGGACGAGCCCGGCTGGATCGACCTCGCGGCCGGAACCCTCGATTACATCCGCCGCGAAACGTGGATTGACGGACGGCTGCGGGCGGCCTGGAAGGACGGCAGCGCCTACCTCGATGGCTACCTCGACGATCACGCCTTCGTTCTGGACGGCGCACTCGAACTGCTGCAGTCGCGCTGGCGTCGCGCCGATCTCGATTTCGCCATCGCCCTGGCGGACACCCTGCTCGACCGCTTCGAGGATCACGAGCGGGGCGGATTCCACTTCACTGCCAACGACCATGAGCCGCTGATCACCCGGACGAAGCCGTTCGGCGATGACGCCGTACCGGCCGGCAACGGGGTGGCCGTCCGCGCCCTGGGTCGCCTCGGTCACCTGCTCGGTGAACCGCGCTACCTGGCCGCCGCCGACCGTGCACTGAAGGCCGCCGCTGCCCTGCTCGAGCAGGCGGCCTCGGCCCACTGCGGCCTGCTGCTGGCGCTGGCCGAGCACCATGCGCCGCCGACACAAGTCGTGGCGCGTGGCGGGCCTGGCGCCCTCGACGACCTGGGCGACACCCTCGATACCGGGACGCTGCGCTTCGTCATCCCACCGGACGAGACGGATCTGCCCGGCGCGCTCGGCGCGATGGCACCCAACGGCCCGTTCACCGCCTACCTCTGCCGGGGC
>QNFN01000297.1 GCA_003645555.1 Gammaproteobacteria bacterium
CCTGTCGACACTGGCCAATCGCGCCGCGGTCGATGCGCGTCTTGCCCAATGGTTGCCTGACCCGGCCTTGCGCGCGTTCCTGCTGACCAACCTTGTGCAGGCGCAGGGCGCCCTACGCTGGCGCGGGAACCTGCCGGCACTCAAGGCCAGCATCGGCGACATCGAGGACTTCCCGTTGCCGTCCGCAGCCCGCTTCGATGGCCCGGTGCAGTTCGTCGCCGGCCGCGACTCGGACTACCTGGAAGATGGCGACCCGGAACTGATCCGGCAACTCTTTCCACGCGCGGAGATCGACTGGATCGACGGCGCCGACCACTGGGTCCACGCCGCCCGGCCCGAGGCCTTTCTCACCAGTTTGCGCCGCTTCCTGATCGGTGACTGACATCGCATGATGACGCTACTCGCCCTGCTGACCGGATTTTTGCTGCTGGCCTGCGTCGCTCTTGCCGTGGCCTACCGTCGCCTTGGCCACAATGCCCGTCGCAACCGGACCCAGATGCGGGCCTTGACCGATAATCTGCCGCTCGGCATCGCCACTCTCGACCGCGAAGGCCGCCATCGCTACGCCAACCCGGCCTACGCCGAATGGTTCGGCCACGCCCGGGAGGCGTTGTTAGGCCAGGACACACGGATGTGCGGCCACCCCGATTACAGCACCCGCATCGAGGCCATGATTGCCACCGGCTTGGCCGGTCCCGAGAAGACGTTCGAAATCGAGATGTCGGGTGGCGAACCGGGGCGCCGGGCGCGGGTTTCTCTGATGCCATTCCGACCGGTGTCCAACGCCGGTGAGCCGATCATGATCGCGGTCGTCAGCGACGTCAGTGTCAACAATCTGGCCGAGGCACAGATGCAGCGCCAATTGAGCGAATTGGCGCATGTCGCCCGCTTGGCAACCATGGGTGAACTCGCCGCCAAACTGGCTCACGAACTCAACCAACCACTGACCGCCATCAATAGCTACACACGCGCCTCGCTGCGCATGATGCGTTCGGGGAAATGGAACTCGCCCGAGCTGATCGATGCCCTCGAGGATGCCTCGCTACAGGCCGAGCGGGCGGCGGATATCATCCGTGGACTACGCAATTTTCTGCGCAAAAGCCCGAGTGAGCGTGGCCGGTTCGATCTGCCGCACATGATAGACGAGGTCGTCCGGTTGGTGCAGCACGAGGCGCGTGCCCACCAGGTCGAAATCCACGTCAGTACCATGAATCAACCCCGGGAGATGTTCGCCAACCGCACCGAAATCGAACAGGTGCTGTTCAACCTGCTGCTCAACGCTATCGAGGCGATTCCGGCCGCAGGCGGTGGGCGACGCCAGGTCGGGATCACCACGGCGTTGGCCGATGATGGCGGAATTGTGATCGCGGTCGCCGATAGCGGAGCGGGTTTCGTCGAGGGTGTCAGCGAACACCTGTTCGACCCCTTTTTCTCCACCAAGAAGGACGGCATGGGGATGGGCCTGTCGATCTGCCGTACAATCATCGAGGCTCATGGCGGCATGCTGCGGGCCACCAACAACGCCATGGGCGGGGCCACTTTCCGCTTCACACTGCCCGCCACCAGTGAGGAGAACCACAATGACGCATGAGCCTACAGTCCACGTCGTCGACGACGACGATGCGGTGCGCAAGGCGATGTGCATGCTGTTTCGCGCGGACGGACTGCTGACCGCCGACTACGCCGCCCCGGACGAGTTCCTCGACGCAGTCGAAACATCGATGACCGGCTGCATTGTGCTCGACATCCGCATGCCGGGCATGGACGGCCTGGACCTGCAGCAACGATTGCAGGATCGTGAGATCACCATGCCGGTCATTTTTCTCACCGGTCACGCCGACGTACCAAAAGCCGTGCGTGCGATGAAGCAGGGTGCCATCGATTTTCTCGAAAAGCCGTTCGATGACGAGCACCTGCTGATCCGGGTCCAGTACGCCCTGGCCAAGGGAGCATTGCAGAAACACCGCAAGGCCGAGCGCGATCTCATGGCGCAGCGGCTGGAGCAGTTGACTCCACGTGAACGCGAAGCCCTCAACCTGATCGTCGCCGGGCGCACTAACAAGGAGGTCGCCGAGCAGCTGCACATCAGTGCGCGCACGGTCGAGGTCCATCGTGCGCGGCTGATGAAGAAGCTGGAGGCGGAGTCGCTCTCCGACCTGGTACGGATGGTGCTCGGCTCGGCCTGAACCCGGAGCCGGATGCGCTTTTCAGCCGCCCATAGCCTGCAGCCGGTCCACACGCTCGGCGAGCATCTGCAGGCCTGAGTCGATTTCGACCGTATACGTCGGCTGTCCTGACAGGCGGCGCAACGGCGCCGGGAGCAACTCGACCTGATCAAGCACCCGCTTGCGGATGGTCTCCAGTGTTTCCGCAGGTGCCACCCGATGGCCACCACGCAATACCGGTTGCAGCAGCGCTTGAGCCCCGGCAGGGCCGCGGGCGTCGGCCAATGTCACGGTGTCTCCGCACGGTCTGCCGAGGGTGTCGTAGCGGCGCCACACCTGTTTGCGCCCTGGCCAGGTCATCTTGCCCGGTGACCGTTTGCGCCGTGCGGCTCCGGCGTACTCCTGCAGCTTGTAGGCACAGTCGAGGTAGGGGGCATCGTTCGAGGTGGTGACATGAGTGCCAACTCCGAAGCCGGTGATTGGTGCTTCGCCCACGACCAGGCGGGCAATCCGATACTCGTCAAGGTTGCCACTGCAGAAAATGCCGGTGTTGGCCAGGTCACCGGCATCGAGTATCGCGCGCACCCGGCGCGCTGACTCGCGCAGGTCGCCACTGTCGATACGCACCGCCTTGATCCGGATGCCTTTGCGTGCAAGTTCCGGAGCCAGTTTGACCACCTTGCGTGCCCCGGCCTCGCTGTCGTAGGTGTCGATCAGCAGCACGACGTTGTCTGGTTGGCTATGAGCGAAAGCCCGAAAGGCGGCGGTTTCGCTGGTGTGTGCCTGAACAAAGGAATGGGCCATGGTACCGAACACCGGAATACCGAAACGCTGCCCGGCGGCAACCGTCGCGGTCCCGTCGAAACCGGCGATGTAGGATGCGCGCGCGGCGAACAATGCGGCCTCGGCACCGTGGGCACGACGCATGCCGAAGTCGACCAGGCGGCGGCCGCGGGCGGCAATGGCGCAGCGTACCGCCTTGCTCGCAATCAGGGTTTGCAGGTGCAGCAGATTGATCAGGCGGCTCTCGATGAGCTGCGCCTCGGGCAGCGGGGCCGTGACTCGCAGCAGGGGTTCGCCGGCAAAGCAGA
>QNFN01000298.1 GCA_003645555.1 Gammaproteobacteria bacterium
CACCGCGCGCTTCGCCGGACCGTAACCAGGCATTGGCCTGCGCCCGTGGTCCGTCACCCGTTTCGACATCGTGACCATCGCGATTTCGCACCACGCCGCTGGTGGTAGCTGGTTGTCTCAATTGGCGGTATTTGCCTGGTCTTTCCGCCAGTGATCGCACCTGGGAATCTCTGATTAAGTCTGGACGAAGTAGATGGTGCTTCAGAATGTTCAGATTTGAGGCTTAAAACGCACGTAACAGCTAGCTCTTACGAAGCTTTGCAACGAAAAAGCTGGACCTCCTGGGCGCCAGATACGAGTTCATGATCTGATCAGAGGTTCCCTTGCTTCATGCGCACTGAAGACGGGCTGGCTCTTTGTTGTCTTCGATAACCTGTTGACGCCCGGAAAGCCAGGAGGCAGGAATCGAAGGGTGCGCCAGAGGAAACCGTAGGCTCACGAAGAACAAAAAAAACCCGCCAGAGGCGGGTGAGGGGTCCACATGATCGAAGAGGATTGGGCTTCTGTGGTCGGTTCCGTCCTGGATGACCACCTGGTTCCTGGATTGGATCCGGGGAACGGGTTGGTGGTCGAGCCCGAGGGCGTCCCTTGAAACGTAGAGTAAAGGGGGTATGGCAGGACCTGCTACGGGTAGATGCGGAAGTTGCTGTAGGCACACCCTGATGTGGGTGTAAGCCTGGGCCTACACGCGGCGCATGCTGTCATCGAGGTGGCCCGACACCCGCACAGCCGATCTGCTACCCTCCGGGCCGACGTTCCGACGATGGCCCTCCCCCAGCATGGCCGACATCCGCCCACTGCTCGAACTGATGGCGTTACTGCGCCACCCTGAACGTGGTTGCCCGTGGGACCGTGAACAGACCTTTTCCAGCATTGCGCCCTACACCCTCGAAGAGGCCTACGAGGTCGCTGATGCCGTTGCTCGCGATGACCCAGAGGCCCTGCGTGACGAGTTGGGCGACCTGCTGTTTCAGGTGGTATTTCATGCCCGCCTGGCCGAGGAGGCGGGGCGTTTCGATTTCGCCGACGTCATCGCCAGCCTGCTCGAGAAGATGGTCCGGCGCCACCCGCACGTCTTCGGTGAAGAGACCGTGGTCGATGCCGAAGAGCAGACCCGGGCCTGGGAGCGACACAAGGCAGTTGAACGGCAGGCTCGCGACCCGGCAGCGGCGAGCGCCCTCGATGGCGTAGCCCTTGGGCTGCCGGCCCTGCTGCGCGCCGGGAAGTTGCAGCGTCGGGCAGCCCGCGTCGGTTTTGACTGGCCCGAGATTGAGCCGGTGCTGGCCAAGATCGACGAAGAACTGGCCGAGGTGCGTGCCGAGCTCGACAAGGGCGCGGCCCAGGAGCGCGTGGCAGCCGAGATCGGTGACCTGCTTTTCGCGACGGTTAACCTGGCACGCCACGCCGGGGTTGACGCCGAAGCGGCGCTGCGTGGCACCAATGACCGATTTACCCGCCGCTTCCGCCATGTCGAATCAGAGTTTGCCGACCGGGCCGACGACCTGGCCGGTGCCACGCTCGATGAGCTCGATGCGGCATGGGAGCGGGCCAAGCGTGAAGAATCCTGAACTGCGGCGCTTGATCTGACGCAGGCGCCGGGGTGGAATGACTGGCATGCCGGGAAAAAGTGCATACATTTATTCTTGCAGGGCGTCGATTACGAAGCCCGTCTCTACGGAGTTCCCCGATGAGTGATGACCTTCACCAGCGCGCCCTCGAGTACCACCGCGAGCCGTTGCCCGGCAAGATCGAGGTTGTTCCGACCAAGCCGCTCTCCAACCAGCGTGACCTGGCGCTGGCCTACTCACCGGGAGTCGCAGCTGCCTGTGAGGCGATCGTCAACGACCCGGCCGAGGCACGGATGGTCACGGCACGTGGCAACCTGGTCGCCGTGATCACCAACGGCACCGCGGTGCTCGGTCTCGGTGCCATTGGCCCGCTGGCGGCCAAGCCGGTGATGGAAGGCAAGGGGGTGCTATTCAAGAAATTTGCCGGCATCGATGTTTTCGATATCGAGGTCAACGAGAACGACCCCGAGCGTTTTATCGACGTGGTGGCTGCGCTGGAGCCCACCTTCGGTGCGATCAACCTCGAGGACATCAAGGCGCCGGAGTGTTTCGAGATCGAGCGCCAGTTACGCGAGCGGCTCAACATCCCCGTGTTTCATGACGATCAGCATGGCACGGCGATCATCGTCGCCGCGGCGACCCTGAATGCGCTGAAGATTGTCAACAAACCGCTCGACCAGGTGCGACTGGTCGCTTCTGGTGCCGGCGCCGCGGCAACGGCCTGTCTCGACCTGCTGATCGATCTCGGCCTGTCGATCGGGAATATCCTGGTGATCGACCGCAAGGGGGTGATTCACACCGGACGCGGTGAACTCGAACCGAACAAGGCGCGCTTCGCTCACGACACGGAGTTGCGCACGCTGAGCGAGGCGATGGCGGGGGCCGACGTATTCCTCGGTCTCTCCTCGGCCGGCCTGGTGAGTCGGGAGATGGTTGCGAGCATGGCCGAGCGGCCAGTGATCCTGGCCCTGGCCAATCCGACGCCGGAGATCCTGCCCGACGAGGTCGAGGCGGTGCGTGACGATGCCATCGTCTGCACCGGGCGCTCCGATTACCCGAACCAGGTCAACAATGTCCTCTGCTTCCCGTTCATCTTTCGCGGTGCGCTCGATGTCGGTGCGACGACCATCAACCGCGAGATGGAGATCGCCTGCGCCCACGCCGTCGCCGAGTTGACGCAAGCCGAGGCGGCCGATGACGTGGCCCGCGCTTACGGTGGACAGACGCTGAACTTCGGACCGAAGTACGTCATCCCGCGACCGTTCGACCCCCGGTTGATCAGTGCCGTCGCCCCGGCGGTCGCCCGCGCGGCCATGCTCAGCGGTGTTGCCACCCGGCCGATCGAGGACTTCGACGCCTATCGTCGCCGGCTCAAGACGTTTGTCTACAAGTCGGGCCAGGTGATGCGGCCGCTGTTCGATCAGGCCAAGGCCGAACCGATGCGCATCACCTATGCCGAGGGTGAGGACGAGCGCGTGTTGCGCGCGGTGCAAGAGGTGGTCGATGAGGGCTTGGCGCAGCCGATCCTGATTGGACGCCAGAAGGTGATCCAGATGCGCATCGACCGGCTCGGGTTGCGCATCCAGCAGGAGCGGGATTTCACTCTCGTCGACCCGCAGAATGACCCCCGCTTCCGCGAGTACTGGCAGCTCTATCACAGCCTCATGGAGCGACGC
>QNFN01000299.1 GCA_003645555.1 Gammaproteobacteria bacterium
GATTACCTGGGCATCGGTGCCGGAGCGCACGCCAAGCTGACTGGCCCGGACGGTATTCGCCGCCGTACCCGGGTCGCCAACCCGGTACGTTACATGGCCATGGCTGGGCGCGAGGAGGCGGTTGCCGAGACGCTGTGGCTGGATGCCGGCGACGCGGCCGTGGAGTTTCTTCTCAACGCACTGCGCTTGCGCCAGGGGTTCGACGCCACGCGTTTTGAGGCATGCACCGGCGTGGCGTGGACAACCCAGCAGCCGGCGGTCGAGCGAGCCCAGGAGCTGGGTCTTCTCGAGCGTCACGGAGAGCGATTTTGCGCCAGCGATCGAGGCTGGGGGTTGCTGGATACGTTGCTGAGGCTGTTTCTGCCCGATCGCTAGCCGCCAACAGTAGAGCGGGTGTTCAGGTGTTTATTGAAACTGGTTCTGCGTGCAGATCATGGGTGTCGGCGGCGATGATGCGTACCTCGACCACATCCCCCGGTCGCAGCGCTCCGCCATCAGCTATCAGCACCTGGCCGTCGATCTCCGGGGCGTCGCCCCGGCTGCGCGCGACGGCGGTATCGCCATCGATCTGGTCGACGATCACCGGCTCGACCCGGCCCACTCTTTGGGCCAATCGCCGGGTAGAGATAGCGGCCTGTAAGGTCATCAGCCGCTCTTGCCGTTCCAGTTTCAATTCTTCAGGAACCGGGTCGGGCAGCGCGTTGGCTGTCGCGCCCTCGACCGGCGAGTAGGTGAAACAGCCGACCCGATCGAGTTCGGCCTCGGCAAGGAAATCGAGCAGGGAGGTGAAATCAGCTTCGCTCTCCCCGGGAAACCCGGTGATGAAGGTGCTGCGGATGGTCAGGTCAGGGCAGGTCTCACGCCAGCGGTGGATGCGCGCAAGCATGCCGTCACGGTCCCCGGGTCGGCGCATCGCTTTCAATACCGGCACGCTGGCGTGTTGCAGTGGTATATCGAGGTAGGGCAGCAGGCGGTCGTCGGCCATGCGCTCGACCAGGGCGTCGACCTGTGGATAGGGGTAGACGTAGTGGAGCCGGACCCAGGCGTCGAGCGTTGCCAGCTGGTCGACCAGGTCGGTGAGTTTCGCGCGTAGCGGGCGGCCTTCCCAGAAGCCGTGGCGGTAGCCGAGGTCGACCCCGTAGGCGACGCTGTCCTGGGCCACTATCAGCAGCTCACGAACACCGTTGTCGACCAGCAGTCGTGCCTCGTCGAGCACGGCGCCGGGCTCGCGGCTAACGAGATCGCCGCGCAGCGCCGGGATAACGCAGAAGGTGCAGCGGTGATTGCAGCCTTCGGCAATTTTCAGGTAGGCGTAGTGGGGTGGCGTCAGGCGGACGCCCTGAGGCGGCACGCTGCCGGCGATCCCGGGCAATGGCAGGTGGCGATGGATGGCGGTCATGACGGCGTCGTCCGCGTGCGGGCCGGTGATGTCGAGCACCTTGGGGTGGGCCGCGCGCACCTGCTCGGCGCGGCTGCCGAGGCAGCCGGTGACGATGACCCGGCCGTTTTCGGCCAGCGCCTCACCAATGGCGTCGAGCGATTCCTCCACTGCGGCATCGATAAAGCCGCAGGTGTTGACCACCACTAGGTCGGCATCGTCGTAGTTCGGGACGACCCGGTAGCCATCACCACGCAGGCGGGTCAGGATCTGTTCAGAGTCGACCAGCGCCTTGGGGCAGCCGAGACTGACGAAACCGACTGCCGGAGCGGCGCGTTCCTGCGAGTCATCGCCACGGCGCGGAGTGGAGTCGGTGGGCATGGGCCTGGCCGTTCGGAATCGACGGGCCGGCATTGTACCCCGGTGCGGCCGTGGTTGTGGCCCGGCGTCGTATCCAGTAATATTCGCGATCCCGTCGGCCAGGCGCCTGGCGGTCCGGAAACATGAGGTTCGAGATGAAGGCTGGAATTCATCCTGATTATCAGGAAGTTACGGTGACCTGCAGTTGTGGCAACAGCTTTGTGACGCGTTCGACCGCGGACGACAAGGAGATGCACATCGAGGTCTGTTCCTCATGTCACCCGTTCTATACCGGTAAGCAGAAGATCACCGATACCGGTGGTCGCGTCGAGCGTTTCCGTCGCAGGTACGCGCAGAAGTAGTTGCCGTGCCGGCACGCCGGTTTGTGAAAGGGCGCCCACCGGGCGCCCTTTTTGTTTGCCTGCTGCTTATCTCCTCGTCGGTGTTGGCGGCCGTGAAGTGTCCGGTCGACCGCATCGACCTGCGGGCCGAGGTCGAATACGTTCACGATGGCGATACCGTTCGCCTCGCCGACGGTCGTTCCGTGCGGCTGATTGGGCTCAACACCCCCGAGATGGCCCGAGATGGCCGACCGGCGGAACCGCTGGCGGAGATCGCTCGCGACCGGTTGCGTGAACTGGTGCGCGATGCCGGCATGCGCCTCGACCTGCGCTACGACGCCGACCGTGAGGATCATTATCAGCGTACGCTGGCTCATGCATATCTGCCCGATGGCCGTAGCGTGACCGCGCTGCTGATCGGAGAGGGTCTGGCGACCGCGTTGACCGTGCCGCCCAACGTGACTTCGTGGGCTTGCTACATGGCGGCGGAGCGGCAGGCGCGCGCGTCGGGTCGCGGCCTCTGGGCCCGGTCACGTTACCGGGTGCGTGAGTCGACCTCCCTCGCTTCTTCTTTGCGTGGCTTCGTCCTGGTGCAGGGCGTCGTTGTGGATCTCCAGCCGCGCCGGTCGGGCACACGATTGATTCTTGAAGGTGGCTTGGTGGCCTGGGTCCCCCATGCAGACGCGCACTATTTTCCTGCGCTGGCGCGCGTGCTCGGGCAGCGTGTCGAACTGCGTGGCTGGCTGAGAAAGCGCGGCAGGGAAATGCAGATACGTGTGCGGCACCCGGCCTCACTGGTCCCTGCCGAGGCGGCGGAACGGGCCCGGTGGTTGGCCGAAGATGGGTGATGTCGACGTGCTTCCGGAGGCCATTACGCCAGCTTATAGGGTTGATAAATAATCTTATTGAGGTAAGATCTGATCGCTGCCCAGCGCGGGTTCGGCTTGTCAGCTGATCGACTCATCTCGCGCACTTGGTCCGAGTCGCGATACACCGCGGCCACGATCCTGGACCTGCGCCAGTACGTATGTTCAGGAGCGCGAAATTCCCAAGGAATGGGCCGCAGGGGGCGCGGGTGACGGCACGGTGTGCACGCCCGTACTGATACCGCCGCTGACGTAAAGGGACGCCTTGGGCGCCCGGGCGCGGTGTCTCCGATTTCCC
>QNFN01000300.1 GCA_003645555.1 Gammaproteobacteria bacterium
CCATCGGCATGCCAATATATTAGACCGGTCGTCTAGTTAATGTCAAAGCAGGTCGCAATTTGCCTCGGGGTGCCGCGAAGTATCGCTTATATGGCGGCCTTTACACGGCCTTTACACGGCCTCTATAGAGACCGCTTCCGCGAGCTCGACCAAGGCATCAAAATCGGTCAGGCGCGTGTCGTCAGGTGCGAATGGCAGGGCATCGATGAAGACCAGCTTGATGCGCATGGCGCGGGTGCCTGGCGGCTCATGCCAGGGCGACAGTAGATTATCGGTCACCGTTTGCCTTACGTATTCCATGTACCTCGTGACAGCATTCGAGGGTATCGGGAGTGCAAGATCTTCAAGCAGGCGACAGGTCCTGGCGTGACTTTTGGGATATGCAAGTTTCGCCCTGAGACGATCTGTGATGTCGTGGCATGAACTCGGGTCCGGTGCATCGGCATTCATCGTCACTGTCGCAAGTGCGATCGCGTACAACTCGTCATGAGTTGGCGCAGGCGAATCCGGGATCACGATGAAGTCGTGCCGTTTGAAACGACCTGCATCCGCATGGTGCGCGATACTCTTGTAATACCCTCGATCACCCACCATGTGCGTTGCTCCCTTCGGCCATACACCGGCCAGGCCGATCAGCTCTTTTGGGCGCAGGTAATTGATCCCCTTGCGCCGACCTGTTGCAGTCATTTCACGCAAGGCCGCATTAAGTTCACTGTCACTGCCCTGGAAGCGAGGTGAGAATGCCATTGATCTGTCCTGGCCTGTGGGGCCGGCCTCCTGCTCTGTTTGCTGCATTAATCGAATGCTTGCAGGTTAGGTTGAGAGTCAGGACCGAGATGGACCGCATACGCCAATCGCCATGCACAACGCGCCGATCCTGAGCTGCACGACAGACTCATCGAAGTTGGCGCATACTTGGAATCAGGGACGAACGAGTCATCACGGGAAGAAAGGACGGTGTGAACCGTCCTGGTTGCCAAGGAGGGGGAGGGCATGGACGTCTTCAAGGCTGACATCGCCATCATCGGCGCCGGCGGGGGTGGTCTGCGCGCCGCGATCGCTGCGGCCGAGGCCGATCCTGCCCAGGCCATTGCGCTGATCTCCAAGGTCTACCCCATGCGCAGCCACACGGTGGCGGCCGAGGGTGGTGCCGCCGCTGTGACGCAGGGGCACGACAGCCTCGATCACCATTTCAATGACACTGTCAGTGGCGGCGACTGGCTGTGCGAGCAGGACGTCGTCGACTACTTCGTCGCTCATGCACGCGAGGAACTGGTGCAGTTGGAGCACTGGGGCTGTCCGTGGAGCCGTACGGAGGATGGCCACGCCAACGTGCGCGCCTTCGGCGGCATGAAGATCGAACGCACCTGGTTTGCCGCCGACAAGACCGGCTTCCACATGCTGCACACGCTGTTCCAGACCTCGATCAAGTACCCGTCGATCCGGCGTTTCGACGAGCACTTCTGCGTCGACCTGGTGGTCGAGAACGGTCGGGTGCAGGGGGTCGTGACCATCGAGGTGGCCACCGGCCGCTTCCGGTTGATCCTGGCCAAGTCGGTGATCATCGCCACCGGTGGCGCCGGCCGGGTATTTCGCGAGAATACCAACGGCGGCATCGTCACCGGCGACGGCATGGCACTGGCCTATCGCCATGGCGTGCCGCTGCGCGACATGGAGTTCGTCCAGTACCACCCGACCTGCATGGCCGGCACCGGGTTGCTGTTCACCGAGGCCTGCCGTGGCGAAGGTGGGTTGCTGCTCAACAAGGACGGTTATCGCTACCTGCAGGACTACGGTCTCGGTCCGGCCGAGCCGTCGCCACGCAACAAGGCGATGGAACTGGGTCCCCGCGATCGCCTCAGTCAGGCCTTCTGGCACGAGCGCCGCAAGGGTCGCACCATCGACGGCCCGCACGGCGCGGTGGTGCATCTCGACATGCGCCATCTTGGCCAGGCGAAGCTACGCGAGCGGCTGCCACAGATCTGCGAGCTGGCGGAGGAGTATCTCGGTATCGATCCGGTCCACGAGCCGGTCCCGGTCCTGCCCGCGGTCCACTACACCATGGGCGGCATCTTGGCTGACGGCCTTACGGCTGCGCCGCTGGCAGGGCTGTACTCGGTCGGCGAGTGCTCCAGCGTCGGCATCCACGGTGCCAACCGGCTCGGGTCCAACTCGCTGACCGAACTCTGCGTCTTTGGCAAGGTGGCCGGCATCGAGGCGACGCGCCACGCCCGGAGCGTCGACAACGATGCCGAGGCGACACTGGTACGCCAGGCCGAGGATGTACACCTGCGCGCCACCGGTTTCATTACCCGGGACGGGGGCAGCGAACGAATCGCCACCCTGCGCAATGAGATGGCCCGCAGCATGGAGAGCGGTTGCGGCATCTACCGCCTCGGCGACGAGATGCAGGCGACCTGCGACACCCTCGGCGAACTCAAGGCGCGCTATCGGAACCTGCACCTCGATGACCGGTCGCGAGCCTGGAACACTGAGTGGCTGCTCGCCATCGAGCTCGGTTTTCAGCTCGACGTCGCCGAGTCGATGGCGCACTCGGCACTCCATCGTGAAGAATCGCGCGGATCCCACCAACGCCTCGATGGCTTCGAGCAGCGTGACGACGTCCGCTTTCTCAAGCATTCGCTTGCCTGCTACAACGCCGACGGTCCCCCGCGAATCGACTACGGACCGGTGACTATCACCCGCTCGGACCCCGGCACGCGCGCCTACGGTGCCGCCGGCGAGAAGGCCGAGGCGGAGCGCAACGCACGAGGCCAGGATCATGGATGAGGGCGTCCGCACCATCATGCTCGACGTCCTGCGTTACCACCCGGAGCAGGATCGGGAGCCGTTCGTGCAGAGTTACGAGGTGCCGTTTACCGAGGAGATGTCGGTGCTGCAGGGGCTGCAGCACGTCAAGGATCAACTCGACGGCACGCTGAGCTTCCGCTGGTCGTGTCGCATGGCGATCTGTGGCAGCTGCGGGGTGATGCTCCAGGGAAAACCGCGCCTTGCGTGCGAGACGTTCCTGCGCGAGTTCTATCCCGGCCGGGTGTCGGTCGAGGCGCTGGCCCACCTGCCGATCGAGCGCGACCTGGTGGTTGGTGCCGATGATTTCATCACCAAGCTCGAGTCGATCAGGCCTTACATCATTCCCGCGGAGCCGCGCACCCTCGACCAGGGCGAGTATCTGCAAACGCCTCTGCAGCGCGCACGCTACGAGCAATTCAGTTCCTGCATCA
>QNFN01000301.1 GCA_003645555.1 Gammaproteobacteria bacterium
GAGAAAGTCAGATTGGATTCATCGACCCCGGCGGTCTTGACGATGCACCCCTCCTCGGCAAGGTTGCCGAACAGCACCGCGAGACCGCCTTCCTTGCTGTAGGCGTGTTCCATGTCACGGATACAGCCCGCCTCACGGTCGACATCGAGGTCGGAAAAACGCTTGTCCTGGCTGAAGGCCTCAAGGGTTCTCACCCCACCCGGGGCCGCGCGGTAGAAGGCATTCGGTTGCTCGCTGTCGCTCACCCGTACGTCCCAGGCATCGAGCCCCGCACCGAGGGTCGTGCTGTGCACGGTCGGCACATCGCGGTTGATCAGCCCACCACGGGCGAGTTCGCCGAGGATGGCCATGATGCCACCGGCACGGTGCACGTCCTCGACATGGTACTGCTGGGTACTCGGCGCCACCTTGCACAGGTTCGGCACCTTGCGTGACATGCGATCAATGTCAGTCATGGTGAAGTCGATGCCACCCTCCTGCGCCGCGGCCAGCAGGTGCAGCACGGTGTTGGTCGACCCGCCCATGGCAATGTCGAGCGCCATGGCGTTCTCAAACGATTCGAAAGCGCCGATCGAGCGCGGCAGTGCACTGGCATCGTCATTTTCGTACCAGCGCCGCGCCAGCTCGACGATGCGCCGGCCAGCTTCGAGGAACAGCCCGCGGCGGTCGGCGTGGGTGGCGACCAGGGTGCCGTTACCGGGCAGCGACAGGCCGAGTGCCTCGGTCAGGCAGTTCATCGAGTTGGCGGTGAACATGCCCGAGCAGGAGCCGCAGGTCGGACAGGCCGAGCGCTCGAGCTTGAGCACGTCCTCGTCACTGACGCTGTCGTCGGCGGCAGCGATCATGCTGTCGATCAGATCGACCGAACGTTCGCCGCTTTCGAGCTTGACCTTGCCCGCCTCCATCGGCCCGCCGGAGACAAAGATCGCCGGGATGTTCAGGCGCATCGCCGCCATCAACATCCCGGGCGTGATCTTGTCGCAGTTGGAGATGCAGACCAGGGCGTCAGCGCAGTGGGCGTTGACCATGTACTCAACGGAATCGGCGATGATCTCGCGCGAGGGCAGCGAGTAGAGCATGCCGTCGTGACCCATGGCGATGCCGTCGTCGACGGCGATGGTGTTGAACTCCTTGGCCACACCGCCCACCTGTTCGATCTCGCGTGCGACCATCTGGCCGAGGTCTTTGAGATGGACGTGGCCCGGGACGAACTGGGTGAAGGAGTTGGCAATGGCGATGATCGGTTTGCCGAAGTCGCCGTCGTCCATGCCGGTGGCGCGCCACAGTGAGCGGGCGCCGGCCATGTTGCGGCCGTGGGTCGAGGTACGGGAACGGTAGGCGGGCATGGGTGTCTCCGGACGGTCTTTTCACAAGTTGGAGAGCGTGATTCTACACCTCCAGGAACACGCCGACCCCTGGAACCACGCCAAAGATAGTGGGCCATACGTGAAGTTCGGCAACTAAGGAACCTCTGATCAAATCATGAACTCGTATCTGGCGCTCAGAATGTCCAGCTTTTTCGTTGCAAAACTTCGTAATAGCTCGCTATTACGTGCGTTTTGCGCCTCGAATATGAACATTCTGAAGCACAATCTACTTCGTCCAGACTTAATCAGAGGCCCCTAAATGAGCACAGACAAAATGTGTATATCAAGGCGGAAAAGCGCAGGGAACGCAGAGATACGCCTTTGGGCAACGCGACCCGTAACCGAACTTTGTACAGGGCTCGCTAAGCGTCCAGGGTCAGTAACGCTGTATTCCCCCCGGACGCGGTGGTGTCGACGCTGATCACCCGCTCGGTCGCGAAACGTATGGCCCCTTCAGCAAGTGCCACCAGCGGGACACGGATGCCGTCGCGAGCGGCCAGCGCACGGCGTACGGCCCTGGGACGTTCACCCTCCCCTTCGAGCGCCACCAGGCGCAGATCCTGTAGCGTAGTGATGTCATCGTCATTGACCGCAACGCTGGCGATGAGTCCCCTGGGCACGCCAGCCGCGTCCAGGGACTCGACAAGAGTAGCGGCCATGGTGTCATCAACACCGGCGACCAGCGCGACGGCGTTGCCAGCCGCCAGTGCGCCCAGGGCCTGCATCAACAACGACGTACCTGGAGAGGCTCCACCGCCTAGACAGAGCACCGCTCCACGGCCGCGCAAGACCAGGGTGTTGCGCTCGCCGGTTGGCCCGGGCAGGAGAATGTTGGCCTCCAGTGCGGCACGTGCGCTTACAAGCCATGCCAAAGCTCGGGCTGCAAGCACTTTGGGCAGTGCGGCACACGCTTGCATCAGGGTGTCGAAACGCCCGGTGTCCCGTTCCCAGGCCGAATGCAGCGGTTGGGCGGCAGCTATGAAGGCCTGCCAGTCGATAGAGGTGATGCTCCCGTGCCCACCGGACAGCGTCCCATCCCCTGGTGGTGGAGATGCCGTGGCCGACATGGTGAAACGGTCGAGATAGTGCGGTCCACCCGCCTTCGGGCCAGTACCCGACAGTCCCTCGCCACCGAACGGTTGCACCCCGACCACGGCGCCAATCTGGTTGCGATTGACGTAAATGTTACCGACCCTGGCCCGGGCACAGACACGGTCGACGCGATCACCGACCCGACTGTGGATACCGAGCGTAAGCCCATAGCCACTGGCGTTGACGGCATCGACCACGGCGTCGAGTTGACCGGAATCGAAGGTGAGCACGTGCAGTACCGGGCCGAACACCTCGCGCTCGATCTCAGCCAGCGCCTCAATGCGCAGCACCGTCGGGGCCACGAAATGGCCACCAGCAGGAGTCTCTCCGACCGGGTGGCGAAACAGCAGCCGTCCCTGCTCTATGAGCGCATCACAGTGAGCCTCGATGGAGTCCAAAGCCCCAGCATCGATGACCGGGCCAACATCGGTCTCCAACTGCCAGGGGTCGCCCACATCCAGTTCAGCGAGCGCCCCTTCGAGCATCTCCAGAACAGTACCGGCAACGTCACTCTGCAAGCAGAGAACGCGCAATGCCGAGCAACGCTGGCCAGCGCTCTGGAAGGCCGAGGCGATGATGTCACTCACGGCATGCTCGGGCAGCGCAGTGGAATCGACCAGCATGGCATTCACTCCACCCGTTTCGGCAATCAATGGTGCGCGCGGATTGCCACCGGAAGCCATGGCACGGTCAATCAGGATCGCGGTCTCGGTGGATCCGGTGAAGCAGACACCCGCGGTCCGCGGATCGGCAACCAGCGCCGC
>QNFN01000302.1 GCA_003645555.1 Gammaproteobacteria bacterium
CAGCACATCGTCTGGCGCAGGGCCGCCCGAGCGATGCCCCCGGTACTCGGCTGCGCCGCGATGACTGGCCAGGTCCACCTGCACGCCCTGCCGCTGTTCCTGATCGTCTTCACCTGGACGCCACCGCACTTCTGGCCGCTGGCGATCCACCGCCGCGAGGACTACCGACGGGCCGGCATCCCGATGCTGCCGGTGACTCACGGTGTGGAATTCACCAAGCTGCAGGTGCTGCTCTACTCGGTGATGCTGCTGGCGGTGTCGCTGTTCCCGTTCGGCGCCGGCATGAGCGGCTGGCTCTACCTGTCCGGAGCGCTGGTGCTCGGCGGAATGTTCGTGCAGCACGCCTGGCGGCTCTACCGTGACGACGACGAAGGCCAGGCGTGGCGCACATTCTCCTTCTCGATTCTCTACATTGGGCTGCTGTTTGCATTGCTGCTGGTTGATCACTACTTCGTGACGATCTGATCGACGATCGTGGGGATTGAAAATCCCCGTGTCGGCAGTTCGATTCTATCCCTGGCTATCCATCACAATAGAAAAGCCCGCTTCTAGCGGGCTTTTCCGTACACGTCCATCTCAACAATCGACGTTTCGATCAAGCAGGACGATGTGGGCCTAGCCCGCCCCCTCGATGATCCCCGATCACTTGACTGCCATTGGATAGTACCGAAACGTCGTTGAGGGCAATTCAACCCCGCCGCCGCATCGCCTGCCAACACACCCCCAGAAACAGGAATCCGCCGACGATGGCCAGCGCGCCACCCAGGCCCGCCAACCCCATCGCCGCACTTTTCTCGAACGAGTCCAGCCCCTGCGCGGCACCGGCCATTTTCCGCTGGACGCCGAGATAGCCTGACCAGGTCAATCCACCGATGTGCAGCAACTGGCCGCCAGCGTAGAGCCACGGCTGGACCCGCGCCAGGCGCCCCTCGGCCGCGCGGTAGCCGAGCGTCGGCAGCAGCAGGTAGGTAACTCCCATCAGCGCCAGCGTCACTCCGACGATGGAGCCGTGGTAGTGGGCCGGAACCACCGTATTCATACCGGTTATTAGCCAACCGAGGCCACCACCGACACCGAACAGCAGCAGCGACGCATAGAGCGCCGAGCGGGCCGGGCGATCGGCCAGGCCGGCACGCGGCCCGATCAGAATGCCGAGCAACACCATCAGGCCGACCGGCACCGCCGGCCACAGGCCACCCCAACGCATCAACGTGGTGTAGAGCGTGCGATGTGCGTCGGAACCGGCGACGTGCATGATCTCGATCAGCGGCACACCAAGCAGGGGCAACACACCGCTCAACAGCACCATGACCATCAGTCGCGGCCCGCCGAACGGGCGCAGACCGGTGCCAGCCGAGAGCCAGATCCAGCCGGTCAAGGCCAGCCCCGCGTAGGCGAACTGCAGCACGTGGCCGACAGGCCAGAACATGATCTCGTAGCGTAGTGCCGGGTTGCTGATCACCGGCATCTTCAAGCCGGTGCGTGCCAAGGTGAATGCGGCCAATACCGTCGCTCCCGCCACCAGCAACAGCCCGGCCGAGACCGGGTTGCGGTGCGCCTCTTCGAGACCGCCCTGCAGGCAGAGGAACGCACGCAACGCGACCCCCACGGCGAACAGCGCCAACCCACCGAGGAACAGCGGGCTGGCCAATACCGGTATGTAGTTGCTGAGTATGGGCACACCGGTCCCGGTGAAGGGGGTCACCATCACGAACGCGGTACCGACGGCCGCCAGCGCGAAAGCCCGCTTGCCCCAGGCACCACGTGTCCCGTCACGCAGCGTCCACATGAAACCGGAGAAGGCCAGGAACCAGATCAGTACCGAGAGATCGACATGGGTAACCAGCGCAACGTGGAACAGGTCGATGCCCGGCAGCCACTCCTGCGCCCCCGGGATGCGTGCCAGCACCAGCAATACTGCGAACAGGCCGGCGCCGGCCAGGGCCACCAGTCCAAGCAGCAGCCAACGACGGGCGGCCGGCAGGTGGGACTCGGGTACAGCGATGGTCCAGCCACCACTGCTAGAATGCGCGGGCTCGGCCGTTGGATCAGGGTTATTTTCCATGGGCGCCATTGTAAGCAACAAACGTGTGCGACTGCGCCTTCCGGCGTTGCTGTTGACGGCACTCGCCCTCGGCGTCGTGATCCTCGGTGCCTACGTCCGCCTCTCCGATGCTGGCCTCGCCTGTCCCGACTGGCCCGGCTGCTATGGCCAGCTGACGGTACCCCAGGCAGAGAGCCTGCCGGCCGACGACCCACTGGTACAGCAACGGCAGCTTGAACCGGCCAAGGCGTGGAAGGAGATGATCCACCGTTACCTGGCCGCCACCCTCGGCCTGGGCATCGTCATGATCGCCGCCGTATCGCTGCACCGGCGTGGGCTCGCCAATTCACGGCTGCCACTGACCCTGGTCGTGCTGGTGGTGTTCCAGGGGTTGCTCGGCATGTGGACAGTGACCCTGCTGGTCAAACCGGCCGTGGTCACCCTGCACCTGCTCGGCGGCCTGGCGACAACCGCACTGCTCTGGTGGCTGGCCCTGCGCGAGGAAGGCGAACGGGGGTTCCCCAGGCTGCCCGGATGGCTGCGCCAATGGGCCTGGTTCGCACTCGTCGTACTGGTGCTGCAGATCGCGCTGGGTGGCTGGACGAGCACCAACTACGCGGCGCTGAGCTGCCCCGAGTTCCCAACCTGCCTCGATGGCCGCTATCTGCCACCGGCTGACTTCAGCGAGGCGTTCGTGCTCTGGCGCGGTACCGGAACGAACTATGAGTTCGGCGTGCTCGGCGCCGAGGCGCGAGCCGCCATCCACCTGACCCACCGTTTCGGCGCGCTGGCGGTGCTGGCGGTGGTCGGCGGGCTGGTGGTGGCGCTGCTGGGCCGCCCGGCGCTACGTGGGCCGGGACTGCTGCTCGGCGGACTGCTGCTGGTGCAGGTAGGACTCGGCATCGCCAACGTCATCGGCGGCCTGCCCCTGATCACGGCGGTGGCACACAACGGTAACGCAGTCCTGCTGATTCTGACCCTGCTCGAGGTGCTGCGACGGCTGCGCGCACCACCCGACGCGTTCGACTAGGCGCCTAGAAACTCCTGGCCTCGCGTACCGCCTCGTAGGCCTGGCGGATCTCGTGGGTCTTCTGGGTCGCCATTTTCATCATCTCCTCGGGCAACCCCTTGGCGACCAGCTTATCCGGATGATGCTGGCTCAGCAGCCGTCGGTAGG
>QNFN01000303.1 GCA_003645555.1 Gammaproteobacteria bacterium
CACCGCCGCGACCGCTCGGTCGACTCTGACAACTCGGCTCTGTCGGTGATGACCGATCTGTCGCGGAGCCGCCTGGTGACGGTCCATTCCGACGCCGGTCTTGAAGAGGCCCTGAACCTGATGATCCGCGCTGGCGTCAGAATGCTGATGGTCATCGATAATCGGCAGCGGATTGTCGGTCTGATCACCTCGCGCGACATCAACGGTGAAAAGCCGATCCATTTCGCCTCGGAGCAGCGGGTGACCCGCGACGTCATCCAGATCGCCGACATCATGACCACCAAGAGTCACATGGAGGTGCTGCAGTTTTCGGATGTCGAGCGGGCCCGGGTCGGCGACATCATCCAGACGTTACGTGAATCGGCACGCCAACACGCCGTCGTGGTGCAACCGAACCCTGGAGGCGACGAAATGCTGCTGCGCGGCCTGTTCTCGATCACCCAAATCGGTCGCCAACTCGGCATCGAGATCGAACCGAGCGGTGCGGTACAGAGCTTCGCCGAACTCGAGACCCTACTGAGTCATGCGTCGATGACTACCGCCTGACGCAAAGTTTCATATGGTCGCAAGGCCCGGCCCTTGCGCCTGGTGGTTTTCTCAGTTGCGCGTTTCTACAGGCGGTGCAGAGGCCTGCGCCACGTTGCCCAACCAGTGCTCAAGATCATTGACCGGCAATGGTTTGCAATAATGGTATCCCTGGGCAAGAAAACAGCCGTGTTCGCTGAGGTACTTCTGCTGTCCGGCCATTTCGACCCCTTCGGCGATGATCTCCATACCCAGGCTCTTACCCAGGGCGACGATGGCGCAAACGATGTCAGAATCGACGGTGTTATTCGATTCCGGTCCGGTGATGTTCTGCAGGAAGCTACGGTCAATCTTGAGGTAGTTGGCCGGAATACGCTTGAGGTAACTCAATGACGAGTACCCGGTCCCGAAGTCATCGATGCTGATGTCGATGCCGCGATCACGGAAAGCACCGAGTACTTTGATACTGTGTTCGGGATTGAGCATCGCGGCACTCTCGGTGATCTCGATTTCGATCCACTCGTCGAATATGCCGTGTGCCAACATCACCCGCTCGATGCGCTCGACGATGTCTGGCGCCTGCAACTCGACCACCGACAGGTTGACCGCGACGCGCAGGTTGATTCCGCTACGGCGCCACGCCGCGATCTGGGCGCAAGCCTGTTCGAGCACCCAGTTGCCGAGATGATGGATCTGGCCGCTTTCTTCGGCGATTGGCACGAACAATTCCGGCGAGACAAAGCCCATCTCCGGGTGCTCCCAACGCAGCAAGGCCTCGACACTGTCAGAGGCACCAGATCGCATGTCTACGCGCGGCTGGAAGTGCAGCGATAATTCACCCGCATCCAGACCCGGTTCGAGATCGCGCTCGACACGGACCCGCTGGCTCAACTCCAGCTCCTGGCTCGCCTCGAAGAAGGCGAACGTGCCACGTCGGCGCTTGGCACGATACATCGCGATATCGGCGCGCTTCCACAGGATGTTGAAGTTGTCATCCTCGCCTTGCAGTTCGGCCGCACCGATGCTCGCACCAACGCGGATCAGCTTGCCGTCGAGCGAGAACGGGGCACTTAGCTCGCGGATCAGACGCTGGGCGACGCGGGCCGATACTTCATGGTTGGCGCCCGGCAGCAGCACCGTGAACTCGTCACCACCCATGCGTGCGAGGACATCCTCGCCACGCAGACAGCGGAGCATGCGCTTGGCGGCATCCTTGAGTAGCCGGTCACCGATCTCGTGACCGAGAGTGTCGTTGACGTTCTTGAAGCGATCAAGATCGACGTAGAGGCAGGCGAGATAATCGCTCTTGGCGACGGCCTTGCCGATCAGTTCGTTGGCACGCTCCTCGATGTGATGCCGGTTCGGCAGATCGGTCAAGGCATCATGATTGGCGAGATGCTTGATGTGCTCATGCGCCTGCTGGTTCTTGGTGACATCAAGTAGCGTGCCGAGCACCACCCGCTGGCCGTCGATCTCGACACCACTACCGTAGACCTCGACGATGATCGCCTCACCGTCCTTGCGCAGGCCGCGGAACGTGTAATTGGCCGACGAAAGTTCCTGATCATAGCGTTGACGCAGGTTCTCCTTGACCTGAGGCAGATCTTCCGGATGTACCAGGTCAGAAAGGCTGACCGATTCGAGCAGTTCCTCGGGTTCGTAGCCAAATATCTCCGCGAACATCGGGTTGACGTACAGGAAGGTGTCACCGGAGATCATGTAGACGCCCGCCAGTGACTGTTCGACCAGGGCACGGTATTTCGCCTCGCTGGTACGGACAGCCGCCTCGGCCTCGATCTGCTCACTGATATCCATGACCAATGAGGCGACGCCGATGAATTCCCCTTTTGCGGTAACCAACGGGGTGTTGAACCACTCGCACCAGATCCGCTGTCCGTCGCGGGTGAGATTGTGATTGGTGCTGCGCTGACCACCGTTCTGCTCGACCAGGGCCTGGGCGATCGCATCGATATGGGCGCGCTCGTCCTCGGGGATCAGGCGATCGAACATCGGTTGGTGCATGACCTCGTCGCGACGGAAGCCAAAGATCTGCTCAGCGGCCGCGTTCCAGCTGGTGACACACCAGTCGCGATCCCACTCGATGACACCTAGCGGTGTCTGTTCGATATGCAGCGCCAGCTTTTGACGCGACGCAACCAGTTCCTCGTTGTGCTTCTCGACTTGCAGGCGCAATACCTGGTTCTGGCTCAGGGACACCCCGATCCGCTTGGCCGTGACCAGCAGCACGACAATGAACAGGGTGGCGGTAACACCGAGTGCCGTGCTCATCGGGGTACCTTCGGCGAACTGGTGCCCGATTAATGGCAGCAACGTCGGCAACGTGAACAGGTAGGTCGCCATCGACATCGAGGCGTGTACGGTCATGCCGCCCGCACAGAGGCCCACCAGCATCAATACCAGGAAGGATTGCCTGACCGGGTCGTCGGATGGATAGAGCAACAGCCCGCCGAGACCCCAGGACATGCCGGCGGCGAGGATGCCACCAAGGAACCAGAGGCGCCAGGATCTGAGCAGGATGGGCGAGAGTTCGGCATGACGGAAGCGGGCAATGCCAACGTAACGGACCAGGGTCAGCATGCCGATCAGGGCACACCAGAGCAGCAGTTGAGTGCGGTCAGTCGTCTGCCACATGACCACGGTCAGGGAGATCGCTACCACGAGAGAGAACGCG
>QNFN01000304.1 GCA_003645555.1 Gammaproteobacteria bacterium
CGGTAGTACGGCCGATGCCGGGCAGGACGAGCAGGTCGTCGAGGGTGTCGGGTACCTGGCCGTCGTGGACATCGCGGATGACGCGGGCGGCACTCTGCATGTGGCGGGCGCGACGATAATAGCCGAGGCCGGACCAGTGGGCGGGGAGAGTGTCGTCATCGCTGTTGGCGAGTGCAATCGGGTCAGGGAATGAGGCGATGAATCGCTCGAAGTAGGGGATGACCGTCGCGACCTGGGTCTGCTGCAGCATCACCTCGGAGACCCAGACCCGGTAGGGGGTGCGTGGCTGCTGCCACGGCAGATCGTGGCGGCCGTGGTCGGCCTGCCAGGCCAGGATTCGGTCGGCGAGGGTGTCGGCCGGTGGCGAGGTGGCCACCGGTCAGTTGCCGAGCAGCCCCTTGAGGCCCTTCATCAGGGCGTCCTCGGTGCTGCTGCCACTGCCGCTGTCGCCCTCGGTGGCGGTCGAACCGCCGAGCTGCTTCTGCAATGCCTTGTCGAGTTCCTCGGCGGCGCGTTGTTTCACCTGGTCGGTGGCGAGCGCGGCGACATCAACCGAGAAGCCGGGGTCGGTCAGCGCGCCCTTGATGCGCACCGGCACGGTGATGCCCTTGAGACTGGCGAGTTCCTTGCCGCCCTGGCCCTTGGAGGTGCCGACAATCGACGCCTTGACCAGGTAGTCGACCTGCTGCTTCGGCAGGTCGGCGGTGCCCGCGCCGGCGACGCGGAAGGCGGGCGACTTCATCGTCAGGTCGCGGTTGTCGACTAGCCCGTTGGTGATCTTGGCGGTGCCCGATAGCACCGAGAAGTCGGTCTGCTCCGGCTCGTTGCTGCTGGCGGCTGGCTTGCCGCCCAGCGTGGCCTTGGCGTCGCGGATCATCTTGGCCAGGTTGACTCCCTTGACTGCGCCGTCGGTGAAGGAGAAGGCGGCGGTGCCGTTGAGGGTCTTCTGGATCGCCTCGGGCGTGCTGCCCCGGGCAGTCAGCTTGGTGGTGACCTGGGCCTTGCCGACCAGCTTTTCCTCCTTGCCGGTCAGGTCACGCAGCAGGGGGCCGACCTGCACCCCGGTCAGCGATTCGTTGAGCGAGAGTTTCGGCGTGTCGCTGCGGACGTCGAGGCCGATGTTGCCCTGGTAGCGGCCGTCGTACATCGCGGCCTTGGCCGGGTTGAGGCGCAACTGGCCGTTGCTGGCGGTGAGGCGCAGCACGATCTTGCTGCTGTTGACGTTGTAGACCTTGAGCTTGCCGATCTTCAACGTGCCGTCGATGTCGAGTGCGCGCAGCATCTCCAGCGGCAGTTCGGCAGCGGCGACGGCACCCGCTCCCGGCGTTGCCGCCGCGGGAGGTGGTGCCTCCGCCGGCGGCGGCAGGTAGCGGTCGGCGTCGATGGCGTCGAGGTTGAGGCCGAAACGGATCGACGGCTTGGCGAAATTGCGCACATTGATGGTGCCGGTCAGCTTGCTCTGGTCGAGAGACAGGTCGAGCCCCTTGAACTCGACGTGGTCACGCGAGCCGCTGAAGCCGCTTTTCAGGTTCAGGCTGGTCAGGGCGCTTGGGTCGGCGGTGTCGAGGGCCTGGCCGGTGGCGGCGAGCAGGACCCGCGGGTTCAGGTTACTGATCGCCAGCGTCCCGGTCGCACTCGGTTCTTTCAGGTTGGCGACCTTGACCTGCGCTTCGAGCATACCGCCGGCGATGGCCACGACCAGTTTCTGCAGGTCGGCGTTTTTCTCGGTAGCGGTGAATGTGGCGTCGAGCTTGGCTCTGCCGAGCTTATCGGCCTGGACGTTCTCGGGCAGTTCGATGCCGAGCCAGGCGACCAGGCTGGCGAGGCCGAACTCGGCCACGGCCAGTTGGCCGTTGACCTGCGGTGCATCATGGAGTTTTTGTGCCTCGACCTGGCCGGTAACCTCGATACCGAGTGTGGCCAGGCGCAGGTTGGTCAGCGATGCGGTCTGCCTGGCCATGTCGGCTGCGAGATCGGCGCCGAGTGTGGCGTCGAGCGTGCCGCCGGGCAGACCAGCGCCCTTCAGGTCGGCCTTCAACTCGATGCCGGCGATGGCCATCTTTCCAGCGTCATGGTCGGCGGTGACGCGGCCCGAGAGCTCGATCCTGCCGGCCATTTCCGGCTCATTGCTGTCGATGTCGAAACCGAGTGCCAGGTCGACCGGGCGGCCGCCACCGATGGCGCCGGTGGTCAGGTCCAGGTTCTCGATGGCGTAGCGCTGCTTGTTCTGGCGGTCGTCCCAGGTGAGCGCGGCATCGCGGATTTCGATGCCGCCGATCGCCAGGCCGGCCAGTGCCTCGCCGTCGCCGCCTTGGTCACGGTCGCGCTGGTCGTCGTCGTGACGGTCGCCATCGGTGAGATCGTCCCAGTTGCTGTGGCCGGCCTCATCACGAGCGAGGTTGAGCTTGAGACCGATCAGGCGCGTGGTCTCCATCTCCAGCTGACTGGAGAGCAGCGGCATCAGCTTGACCCGGATCTCGACCTCACCGACCTCGATGAACGGAGCGTCACCGAATCCAGGCGCATTGCTGAGGCTGGCGTTGTTTAGCGTCAGCCCAAGCCAGGGGAAGACCGAAAGGCCGAGATCACCACCCAGGGTCAGTTCACGCCCGGTGTTCTCCCGCACCTTCTGGGCAATCTCGTCGCGGTAGTCGTTGGGGTCAACCAGCAGCATGATCGCAGCGATGCCGGCACCGACAACCAGAACCAGGATCACGACCAGGCCGATGACGATTTTAAGAAACTTGCCCATGTATCGAGGACTCCATTTGGCGGGTGACCGGCGTCGCTCCGCGAACCGGGTAGGGTTGCACCGAATGATAGAACAGGTGTCTATAGATAGCAGGTATGGACAGGTACATCCCGCAATCCGCGTGCAGATCGGCCCCGGCCCTGTTGCTGGTGGCCCTGCTGGCCGGCTGCGCCGCGCAGCCGCCGGTCGTGCCGTCCGGTGTGGCCGACGCGCCGGCCACGACCGAAGCGTGCCTGGCGTGGTTCGACGCGGCGGAGGCGGTGATCGCCAGGGCGGGCACGCGTGACGTGCAGGCCGCACGCTTGCCGGGGGCGCCGCATCTGCGGGTCGACCGGCTGCTGGCCGCGCTGGCTGCGGAGCGGCCGGAGGGTGCGGCCTACACCGCCTGGCTCGATCGTGCGGCTGCGCTGGCGCGGGCCGGCTGGGTGGTCGAGCTGGCCAACCTGTCGGCCGA
>QNFN01000305.1 GCA_003645555.1 Gammaproteobacteria bacterium
AGTGCGGTCGGCCGGCCAGGCCGCTTCGCGGCGGTCGATCTCGATCTCATCGAGGATGCCGAAGTCCATGTCGTCAAGACCGCTCTCGAGGTGGTTGACCATGTACGCCAGCTGCTCGGCCAGGCGCACTTGGTAGCGGTTGTAGATGCGGTAGGCGGGTCCGAGTTCGCCGTCACGGAGAAGGTCGTCGATCTGGTGCCGGTAACGCTCGAACTCGTCGATGTCCGCGGCGGTGAAATAGACCCGGGCCGGATCGAGCACCGCGAGGTAGCGATCGAAGACCTTGCTGGAGAGGGTGTCGTCAAACAGGACTTTGCGGTAATGGCTGCGAGTGAGCCGTTTGGTGACCTCGTTCGCGGTATCAGCGTGGGTCTCCTCGGGGACGAGTGATTGTGGATACTCGGCCGGATCGACCCGCGACCAGGCGGAGGCATACCCCAGCGCCAGGGCCAGAAGCAAGGTGATGTGTATGGTGGGTCGGAGGATGTTCACTGCTGCAGGTGCTCGCTGTGCCGTAGGCACTTGTTAATAGTCAGTGACTGGCCAGGAGCGTAGAAGTTCACACCAGCAGTATAACCTGACTCCAGTACTGGGGTATGGCGGTCGCCGGCTGGCTCCGGGTTGGCTATTATCCTCCGCGCTACAACCCACACCTGGACCGGTTGTCGACAATGCGTGTTCACCTGCAGATGCTCGGCTGTCGTCTCAACGAGGCGGAACTCCAGTGCTGGGCCCGCGATTTTACCGACGCGGGTCACACCCTGGTGCGGGATTGCGGTGAGGCCGATCTCGTCGTATTCAACACCTGTGCCGTTACCGCGGAGGCGGTGCGCAAGTCGCGCCAGCAGATCCGTCGGGCGCGGCGACGGAGCCCCACATCGCGGCTGGTGGTCACCGGTTGCTACGGCACGCTGGAGCCGGCCGAGGCGGCGGCGCTGCTCGGCGTCGACCAGGTGATCGATAATTGCGACAAGGACCGGCTGGTAAGCCTGGTTGACCCAGCAGCCAATCCCGCCCGTTATCCCCGAAGGATCGAGCCGCCACGCCTGGTGCGCGGCCGCGACCGTGCCTTCATCAAGGTCCAGGACGGTTGCCGTTACCGTTGCACCTACTGCATCGTGACCCTGGCGCGGGGTGAGGAGCGAAGCCGGCCGATCCCGGAACTGGTGGCGGAGGCCAATGCCCTGCACGCCGCGGGGGTGAACGAAGTGGTGCTGACCGGCGTCCATGTTGGTGGCTATGGCAGTGACGGCGACAGCTCTCTTGCCGCCCTGGTTGCCGCGCTGCTCGCCGACACCGACCTGCCGCGGTTGCGCCTGGCCTCGCTGGAGCCGTGGGCGCTGCCTGACACCCTCCTGGAGCTGTTCGCCAGCGGGCGCCTGATGCCCCATCTCCACCTGCCAATGCAGAGTGGCTCCGACGCCGTGTTGCGGCGCATGGCCCGGCGTGGCGGGCGCGAGGGGTTCCTGCGCCTCGTCGAGCGAGTGCAGGCGGCCGTGCCGGGCATCAATCTCACCACCGATGTCATCGCCGGGTTCCCCGGGGAGAGCGCCACGGACTGGCGCCGTACCGTGGACCTGGTCGAGCAGGTCGGTTTTGGTGATCTTCACGTGTTCCCGTTTTCCCCGCGTGCCGGCACCCGTGCGGCCGAACTCTCCAATCCGGTGCCCGAGGCGGATCGGACCGCGCGCGCGCAGGAACTGATCGCGGTCGGGGCGCGGTTGCGCAGACGCCATCTCGAAGCCCAGGCAGGGCGGACGGCCGAGGTGCTGATCGAGGGTGGCGGCCGTGACGGCATCGGCGGTGGCTATACCCCGGACTATCTCCGCGTCACCCTCGACCAGCCGGCGACCGTCACGCAGCGAGGCACGATCCGGGAGGTGCGGTTGCTGGGCCTCGCCGATGGGGGCAGGTCGCTGCGCGGGCAGTTGCTCCCTTGACCGGGCGCGGCCCGAGGGCGGATTGCGGCTGATGATTGGCGATATCAGGCGGGCACTGGCCGACCTGCTGACGCCGCGCTTCCTGCTGCTGTCGCTGTTGCCACTGGTCGTGGTTTTGCCGTTGACCGTGATGGCGCTGGTGTCGATCTCGGGTGGCGCGGTTGAGCTGTTCCAGGGGGGGGATGCGCAGGCCAACTGGCTGGCCGACTGGGTCGCGACCTGGCCGCTGGTCGGTGGTGTGGCCGGGTACGGCTGGGTGCGTGGACTGCTTGGCCTGGTCGGTGCCGTTGCCGGCTGGCTGCTGGTCCTGCTCGGCTCGCTGTTTCTCGCGGTGGCCGTCGTCGGCCTGTTCACGCCGTCCATAGTTGGCGAGGTCCGCCGTCGCCACTATCCCGACAGACTTCCCGGTGGCGGGGGCGGAATGGGCGCCTACGTCGGATTCCTGCTGCGGACGCTGTTGACCTTTACCGGCCTCGGCCTGCTGGTATTGCCGCTGCTGCTCGTCCCTGGGATCAACCTGCTGGCGATCAACTTGCCGTTCTATTACTGGTTCCACCGGCTGCTGAGTTGGGACGTGCTCGAGGCCGCATGTACGCCGGAGATGCGGGACCGGATTGCCCCAGGAGTTCGCTCCGGCCTGCAACTTCGTACATTCCTGCTCTACCCTCTGTCTATCGTGCCGCTGGCAGGATTACTGCTCCAGGTCTTTTTCGTGCTGGTACTGGCGCATCACCTGCTCTCTCGATCAGTGCCCTGTGCGGATGTGCGAGAGATGGGCAACCGCACTGGCCCTGGTTGATCGACCTGCCGTGTCACTCGATTGCGAGCGCTCGGGACGGGGTGGATAATTGCAATCGATACGCGTCCGTTTGCCGGGTTCACGTATCGGCACTGATCAGGGAGGGTACGCCATGACCAACACCATCGAGAGCTTGCTTGGCGCCGAGGCTGAGTCGCTGCTGAGCCACACCTGCACCGGCATCCCGCGTGACCAGATGCACCTGCCCGGCGCTGATTTTGTCGACCGCGTGGTGGCCATATCTGACCGTTCGCCGGTGGTGATGCGTAACCTGCAGGGGCTGTTTGACCACGGTCGTCTGAATGGTGCCGGCTATCTGTCGATCCTGCCGGTCGATCAGGGCATCGAGCATGCCGGTGGCGCGTCCTTCGTGCCGAACCCGGCCTACTTCGATCCCGAGAACATCGTGAAGCTCGCGATCGAAGGCGGCTGCAACGCGGTGGCCTCGACCTTCGGAGTGCTGGGGA
>QNFN01000306.1 GCA_003645555.1 Gammaproteobacteria bacterium
GGGCAGGGAAAACAGCAGCACCAGCCGCGGCCCGGCGATCCCGGCCCAGTAGTAGCGTTTGCTTTGCATCGTCTTCTCCTTGGAAAACGGGCCTTAACATGACTGCGATGGCAGCCCCATCGGCCCTCGTACCCAATGAGACCGTGGTGAAAAGGAATTACTTTCGTCATCCATGCACGATCGAACTGGCATCCTGGACACTGCCGGCTTCCATCGTGTTCAGCGACGAGCGCTTGCCCTCGTTTCCGGGTCAAGGATAATGGGTCCAATGAGTGGCTACTCAGTACGCGACATTAGCCGCCGGCCGCCGAGCGCCAACACTCGCCTTCCCACCATCTGCGCCCTCTTCCTGGCCGTGTGCCTGCTGCTGCAACCTCTAGCCAGCCCGGGCCGACAAGGGCCACCAGCCCCCACCGAACTGGCAAGCGAGCAGAACGGGTGAGACGTATCGGAAAATGGTCATGCAGGATGGCTAAAGTGGCGATGATGCGGACCGCAAAGCAGGTCAGAAAGCGTCATACAAAGCCAGGACTCGATGTTCCAACGGTTACCTCAGGTGGGGTCAACCACGGCACGGAACGTGGCATCGAAACGCTCAGCACAATCGATGAATGCCGGTAGCAGTTCAGGATCGAACTGCGCCCGACCATCGCGATTGCCGGCACGGATCGCAGCGATTGCCGCGGCATGATCCAGTGATTCTCGGTGCGGCCGCCGTCGGCGCAGCGTGTCGTAGACATCGACGATGGCAAACAGGCGCGCCACGTAGGGAATCGCCTTGCCGGCAAGGCCTTGTGGTCCGAGGCCGTCGTAGCGTTCGTGATGGCAGTAAACAATATCGCGGCCGAGCACGAGTGGGCCGTCGACCACATCGAGGCTTTGCATAATGGCGTCGATCAACTCTGCGCCCAGGCGCGTATGCGTATCGATCAGTGCCGACTCGTAACTGTCGACCAGCCCACGGCGAGCAAAAACATCCTCCGGCACCACCAGCAGCCCGATATCGTGGATCAGTGCGGCATGCCCAAACATGGCAACAAACACGGCGTCCTCGCCACGCGCCTCAGCCAGGGCCTTCGCATAACCTGCGGTACGCTCGAGGTGACCCATGGTTTCCGCGCCCTCGGTCAGAGTCAACTGCGCCAGGGCGAAGAGGTGCAAAGCCTCATCTTCGAGTTGCTGCGCCGTCAGCGCGGCACCGTTCTGTCGTGTGGCACGACAGGCCTCGAATGTCTCCGCATCGAAGGTTGACCTGAACTTCATCAGAAAACGGTCACGCCGGTCGAACAGGAGCGCCATCCTGCGTTGCAGGAGTTGACTCTGTTCGGCATTGAGTACTGGCAGTTCTACCAGCCGCCCGAAGTTGTCGACCAAACGCAAGAAGCCTGACGAGGGCCCGTGTCCTCCGTCGTTGGCCGTTTTGTCACCACCACTCATCGCATTTAGGAACCTCTGATTAAGTCTGGACGAAGTAGATTGTGCTTCAGAATGTCCAGATTTGAGGCGCAAAACGCACGTAATAGCTAGCTATTGCGAAGCTTTGCAACGAACAAGCTGGACATTCTGGGCGCCAGATACGAGTTCATGACTTGATCAGAGGTTCCTTTACGCTTCACTACGTGCCACGACCTGGCTGAGATAGTGTCGAAATGATTCGCGAAGTTCAGGATGGCGTAGTGCGTACTCGACGGTCGCCTCGAGGTAGCCGAGTTTGCTGCCGCAATCGTAGCGCCGGCCATGAAAACGGTAACCGAGGATTCGCTCCTCGCCGAGCAGTCCGGAGATGGCATCTGTCAGCTGGATTTCGCCCCCAGCGCCCGGAGCGACCCGCTCAAGGTGATCGAAGATACGCGGAGTGAGGATGTAACGACCGACCACCGCCAAGGTTGATGGCGCCTCGTCCGGCCGAGGCTTCTCGACAATGGCGCGCAGTTCACAGCTCGCTTCTTCACAGGGTTCCGCGTCGACGATACCGTAGCGACCGGTCTCCTCGCGTGCCACCTCCTCGACACCGAGAATACTGCAGCGCTCACGCTCGAACAGTGCGGCCATCTGCGCAAGACACGGGGTACCGTTGCCATCAATAAGGTCGTCGGCAAGGATCACTGCGAACGGATCGTCACCTACCACTTTGCGTGCACAAAGCACGGCGTGACCGAGCCCGAGCGCTTCGGGTTGACGAACATAGACACAACTGACGCCTTGCGGGACCACGCCGCGAACAATGGCCAGCAGTTCTGCCTTGCCTTTGCGCTCCAGTTCGGTCTCGAGTTCATAATTCTTGTCGAAGTGATCTTCGATCGCGCGCTTGCTGCTGCTGGTGACAAAAATCAGTTCATCCGCCCCGGCAGCTATCGCCTCTTCGGCGGCGTACTGGATCAGCGGCTTGTCGACGATCGGCAGCATCTCCTTCGGGTTGGCTTTGGTCGCCGGAAGAAAGCGGGTGCCGAGCCCGGCAACGGGAAAGACGGCCTTGCGGATCATCGTGGCTCCTTGCACTGAGTGACGGGCCTACGCCCTGCTAGACTGGCCCTTCGGACCACATCATACCCACCCCCCAGAGCCGGCCCAAGAGGATCTGGCACTGAAGACGATGGATCGAACACCACAAATTCTGATTGTTGACGATGACCCGGAAATCCGCACCCTACTGAGCGATTACCTGGTGCGGCAAGGGCTCAGAACGCATACCGCCGGTGACTGAGAAGCGATGTGGCGCCTGCTCGCTCGCCAGGCCGTCGACCTGATCGTCCTTGACCTGATGCTGCCGGGTGACGACGGACTCGAACTTTGTCGCCAGCTGCGCACCCATTCCGACCTCCCGGTGATCATGCTCACCGCACGCGGCGACGCCACCGACCGCATCGTCGGGCTCGAACTCGGCGCCGCTGACTACCTGCCGAAACCATTCGATCCACGCGAACTGCTGGCACGGATTCGTGCCACCCTGCGTCGTGCCGGCAGCCGGAGACATGATGGCGCCACGACCGATCGCCTGCGCTTCGACGGCTGGACCCTGGATCGTCAGCGGCATGAGTTACATGATCCTGATGGCACGGTCGTCCCCTTGAGCGGTGGCGAATACCGCCTGCTTGAAATTTTTGTCGAGCGACCGAACCGGGCCCTCGGACGGGAGCTGCTGCTCGACCTGCTGCAGGGCCGCGAAGCGACCCCATCCGACCGCACCGTCCACCCCCGTCTCCCA
>QNFN01000307.1 GCA_003645555.1 Gammaproteobacteria bacterium
AGGGAACGGTCTACGCCGTGGGGCGGCTGGTGTTGTTCGTACCGAACGACGGCATGTTCGACCCCGACACGCCCCCGGCGGAATTGCCAGCGTTGCATGCCCAAGGAAAACTGCGCCGTCTCGCCCTGGCTCACCCGGAGCACGCCCCATACGGCATTGCGGCCCGCCAGGCGCTGGAGCGGAGTGCCGCCTGGGACGAGCTCAACGAGACACTGGTGATCGGCGAGAGCGTCGCCCAGACGGCCCGTTTTGTCACCACCGGGGCCGCTGGTGCCGGCCTGTTGGCTTACGCCCTGGCGCTGCAGCCACAAGTGGCGCGCCACGGCCGCTTCGCCCTGGTGCCTGAGAAGCTGCATGTGCCGCTACGTCAGCGCATGGCGTTGCTGCGAGGTGCTGAACCGGAAGCCGAGGCGTTCTACACTTTCCTGAGTCAACCGGTTGCGCGAGCGATCCTGGCGCGCCACGGCTTTGCCGAGTCGACGGGAGGATAGGGTGGACTGGGTCGCGTTCCGGGTCTCGTTACAACTCGCTGCGGCGACGACCGTGATCCTGTTGTTGTTCGCCATCTGGTTGGCGCGCCTGTTGGCATGGCGACCGTTTCCCGGACGCAGCCTGGTCGAGGGGATCGTGGCGCTGCCGTTGGTGTTGCCGCCGACGGTGCTCGGTTACTACCTGCTGGTCGTGTTCAGCCGTGACAGTCTGGTCGGTCGCCTGTACGAGGACGCCACTGGCACGACCCTGGCCTTTACCTTCAGTGGCCTGCTGCTGGCCTCGCTGGTCTATAGCCTGCCGTTCGCAGTGCAGCCCCTGTTGCGTGCCTTCGAGGCGATTCCGCCCCGGCTGCGCGAGGCGGCCTGGTGCAGTGGCCTCGGCCGCTGGCAGACCTTCTGGCGTATTGAACTGCCACTCGCCTGGCCGGGGGTACTCTCGGCGGCGGTATTGACCTTCGCTCACACCCTCGGCGAGTTCGGCGTTGTACTGATGGTGGGTGGCAACATTCCGGGGGAGACGCGCACGCTGGCGATTTCGATCTACGACAAGACCCAGGCGTTCGACGACACGGCGGCCGGGACGATGTCGCTGGCACTGCTCGGTTTTGCCCTGGTGACCGTGACCGTGGTCTACGCTGTCGAACGGCGTCGCCGTGCTCCCAAGGCCGTGGGACGACTGGCATGAGCGGTGGCCTGGAGGTGCGGCTGGAGCAGGTGGGGCCGATCCCGTTGGCTGCCGAATTTACTTGCCCACGCGGCCAACTGTTGGCCCTGGTTGGCCCGTCCGGAAGCGGCAAGACGACCATCCTGCGCTGTATCGCCGGTCTGCAGCGGCCCACCATCGGTCATGTCACCTGTGACGACACGACGCTGCTCGACACCGACACCAACATCGACCTGCCACCGCAGCGGCGCCAGGTTGGCATGGTGTTCCAGGACTACGCACTTTTCCCGCACCTGTCAGCGCTCGACAACGTGCGTCTGGTACTGCGCGACCTGCCCGAGGATGAACGCGAAGCGCGTGCCCGTGGTTGGCTGGCACGCACCCGCGTCGCCGGCCTCGAGACACGGCGCCCCGGGCAGCTCAGCGGCGGTGAGCAGCAGCGCGTTGCCCTGGCCCGGGCCCTGGCCCGCGATCCGGCGATGCTGCTGCTCGATGAGCCTTTTTCGGCCGTTGACCAGGTGACCCGCCACCGGCTGCGTCTCGAACTCGCCGATCTCGCTCGCGACCTTGAAGTGCCCATCGTGCTGGTCACCCATGACCTTGACGAGGCGAGCATGCTTGCTGACCAGATCTGCGTGTTGCGCCGGGGTCGAACGTTGCAACAAGGCCCGCCCGAAGAAGTGCTGGCACGTCCGGTGAGCGCCGAGGTCGCGCGCCTGATCGATCGTCGCAACATCCATGTCGCGCAGGTTACGGGTCACGACCCCGACGGTGGCTGGAGTGAAATCAGCTGGGGAGGATGCACATTGCGTGGCACCCATGCCCCCAACTTCGCGGCTGGGGAGAAGGTGTCATGGTGCATCGCCTCGACCGATGTCCTGCTGATCCCGGATCGCGCTCGCCGTGAAGACGGCGAAAATGGCTTTGACACGCGAGTGATCGGCCTGTTGCGTGGCGGCGCACTGAGCCAGGCGGTGCTGAAATGCAGCAGTGCACCGGGGTTGCTGCTACACATGACGGTGCCGACGCGCGTGGCACGGCGTCATGCGCTCACGGTCGGTCGTGAGTTGCGTGTGTCGTTGCCACGTGAGGCGATCCACATCATGCCGGCGCCGATGCCGCGAATGCCACGCGATTGAGCGGAGGAGACGCCGGTCGGGATGCCTCCCGGCCAGGTGTTGGCCTACTTGGCCTCGACCATCTCGATCTTGGCCTTGCTACGCAGCCCCTCGAGGTACTCCCGCACCTGCATTGACTGCAGCATGTTCTCGATCTGCGGCTTCACCTGCTCGAATGATGGTCCATCGATCTTGCGTGTCTCCTCGAGCAGGATCACGTGCCAACCGAACTGGGTCTGCACCGGGGCCTTGGTATAGCTGCCGGGTGTGAGGGCGGTGGCGGCCTGCGAGAACTCGGGCACCATCTGGCCGGGTTCAAAGAAGCCGAGATCGCCTCCCTGCGGGCCAGACGGGCCGGTCGAACGCTCCTTGGCCAGGGTGGCGAAGTCACCACCGGCGTCGAGATCGACAATCACCTGTTTCGCGTCAGCCTCGCTCTCGAGCAGGATATGACGGGCGTGGTATTCGGTTTTTCCGGCCGACTGGCCGACCTGCTCGTCGTAGATCTCAAGCATCTTCGCCTCGGTCACCGGGTTGGCATCGACCTGATTGCGCACGGCGAATTGGGCCAGCATCGCACGCCGGGTCATCTCCATCTCGAGCTTGAATTCCTCGCCTTCGTACAGCTTGTCACGTTCGGCGTCCTGCACCAGCAACTCGATGTTGATCAATTCCTGGAGCAATTCTGCCTGGGTGCCTTCGCTTTCCGGGCGCCGCTCACGGTAACGCTCGATGTCTCCCGCGGTCAGGACCGTGCCGTTGACGGTGGCGAGGGCCTGGCTGTCCTCGGCGGCACTGGCCGGACCGTGGACGAGAGCGAGCAGGAGCAGTGGACCGGCGAGCCGGCAGGTAATGTGATGGGTCATCGGGGGTCCTTACGGATCAGTCGTTGATTGGTTCGTCGGGTGCGTAAGCACGGATGCTCAGGGC
>QNFN01000308.1 GCA_003645555.1 Gammaproteobacteria bacterium
CAAGGACAAGTAAACGGTATCCATTTTTCATGTGGTATCTCCTCTTCGTGGTAATTATTTTCGGTAAGGCGACCAAGCGGGGTCGCGTACGTCACCTTCCTGAAGCAGGAGTGGCTGAGGCACTCTGCCATCGATCGAAACCGCGGCCAGCACGCCGCGGTCGTGGCCTGCGGTAGCGTAGATGATCATGCTGCCGTTAGGGGCAAAACTCGGTGATTCGTCGAGTGCGCCGTCGGTGAGCAGCTGCAGGATGCCGGTCTCTATCTCCAACACGCCGATAGAGTACCGATTGTTCTCACCGTGCACCAGCGCCAGCCACTTGCCGTCGGGTGAGAATGAACCACGGACATTGTAACGGCCCTCGAAGGTCAAACGCCGCGGGTCACCACCGCCTACTGCAACACGGTAGATCTGCGGCCCGCCACCACGATCAGACGTAAAGATCAGTGAGCGGCCGTCCGGAGACCACGCCGGCTCGGTGTCGATCGCCGGGTTGCGGGTCAAGCGCCGCAGCTGGCTGGTGGCCATGTCGTAGATGTAGATCTCGGGATTGCCGTCTCGCGACGAGGTCAACGCCAGACGCGAACCGTCCGGGGACCACGCCGGGGCACTGCTGCTGGCACCGGTCGGGAGCAGGCGCCGACGTTGCCCGCTGAGGGTGTCCTGCACGTAGAGTTCAGGCCGACCCTCTTCGAAACTGACGTAGGCCAGGCGGTTACCGTCCGGAGACCAGGCCGGGGACATGATCGGGCGATTGGAGTTAAGCACCGTACGGGCACCATGACCGTCGGCGTCAGCGATCTGCAGCTGGTAGCTCTCGCGCCCGCCCGGACGGCTGGCGACGATGTAGGCGACGCGGGTCGTGAACGCCCCACGCTTGCCGGTCAGCGCCTCGTAGATCAGATCACTGACCTGGTGCGCGGTGCGGCGTAGCCCCTGGGCCGTGGTCGGGATGCTGTAGCCGATCAGTTGCTCACCACGGAATACATCGAACAGTTGAAACTGCACCTCGAGGTTACCGTTGCCCCGGTCCTGCACCCGGCCGACAACCAGGCTCTCGGTGCCGAGGATGCGCCAGTCTCGGTAACGAATCTCGCTGCCCTGATGGGGGCGCGCCAGCATGTCCTTCTCCGGCAGCGGCTTGAACCGGCCGCTACGCGCAAGATCGTTGGTGACGACCTCGGAGACGTTCTCCGGTGGCAACGCGGTGGCCCCGGTCCAGCTGAAGGGCACGATGGCGATGGGTAGCGCCCCCTCGGCCCCCTGGGTGATCTCGATGGTCAGGATCGCCGCCGCATCGCGAGTGAACAGCAGCACGGTGAGCAGCAGCCAAGGGGTCGTTCTTCGGAGGTGCATGCGGTGGTCAGCCTTTGGGGTTGAACAGGAATTGGAATTCACGGAAAAAGCGATTGTAGATGGTGACATCGGACGGCACCGGCAACGGCGACGCCTTTCTCACCGCCGCCTCGGCCGAACGGTCGAACAGCGAATTGCCGCTGGAACGGACAATGCGCGCCTCGAGCACCTCGCCAAACGGGTCGAGCCGAACAAGCAGCGTGCACTGCAGGCCATCTGGCAGCCCTACCGGGCGCAACCAGTTGCGCTCGACACGATCGCGGATCAAGGCCTGGTAACGTACCGCGGTCGACTGCGCCACGCGGTCGGCCTCGGCGGCCTGGCGTGCGGACTCGGCCTGGATTTCGCGCTGGCGCTGGGCGGTCTCTTCAGCACGCCGCTTGCGTTCGGCCTCGGCGGTAGCTTTACGCTTCCGTTCGTCAGCCTTGCGCTGCACTTCGAGGGCCGCCAGGCGCACCTCCTCGTCACGACGTTTCTTCTCCGCCGCCTTCTTCTTCCGTTCGAGTTCAGCCAGGCGCTTCTTCTCCACTGCCTGCTGGTGCTTGGCCTCGGCGGTCTTGGCCGCACGCTGCTTCTTGATCTCAGCCAGGCGTTTTTTCTCCGTCTCCTGCTGTTTCTTGACCTCGGCCAGGCGCTTCTTTTCGACCTCCTGCTGACGCTTGGCTTCGGTTGCCTTGATCTGGCGCTGCTTCTCCATGTCAGCCAGGCGCTTCTTTTCCGTCACCTGCTGCTTCTTGACCTCGGCGAGGCGCTGCTCCTCGCGCTCGCGGGTCTTGATCGCCTCGTCCTTCTTGCGCTCACGCTCGGCTTCGGCGTCGCGGATCTTCTTCAACTCTTCATCAACGCGGGCCTGGTCGACCGCGACCGCATCGATCACCTGGGCACGCGGCACCGGCGGCGTCTGGCTGTCCCAGTCGAGACCGTAGGTAACCAGCGCCAGCAACGCGGCGTGGATCAGCAGCGCCAAGAACAGCGCCATGGGGTTGCGACGAATTTCGGACCACATACTGCGCTACCCGCTCGGCCCCTCCGGCGGTTCGGTGATGAGTCCAACCGCAGGGGCACCGGCAGCTTGCAGGTGCACCATCGCTTCGATCACCCGACCGTAGTCGACCTGCTTGTCGCCGCGCACCATGACCGGGGTTCCCGGCTTGTACTTGAGCACCGCAGCTACCCGGGCATACAGGGTTTCCAGTTCGATCGGCACGGTCTCGCCGGCACCACCGACATTCAGGTAGTAACGCCCCGCCGCATCGATCGTCAAAACCAGCGGTTCAAGCGCCTCCGGCGGCAGCGGCTCGGCGCTGGCACGAGGCAAATCGACCTTGACTCCCTGGGTCAGCAGCGGCGCGGTGATCATGAAGATCACCAGCAGCACGAGCATGACGTCGATGTAAGGCACGACGTTGATCTCGGACATCGGCCGGCGGCGTTGACGGGTACGGGCCATGCGATCCCTCCTGCCGCTCTCAGCTTTCGACCTGATGCTGGAGGACCGCAGAGAACTCCTCGAGGAAGCTCTCATAACGGTTGACGAGTCGCTCGGCGTCGTTGGCAAAACGGTTGTAGGCGATCACCGCCGGAATCGCCGCGAACAGCCCCATGGCCGTCGCCACCAGCGCCTCAGCGATGCCCGGCGCGACCATGGCGATGGTCGCCTGCTGGACGTTACCGAGGGCCCGGAACGAGTTCATGATGCCCCAGACGGTGCCGAACAGGCCGACGTAGGGGCTGGTCGAACCGACCGTAGCCAGGAATGACAGGTGATGCTCAAGGGCGTCGGTCTCGCGCATCAGCGCCACCCGCATGGTGCGCTGGGTGCCCTCGATAACCCACTGACCGGCG
>QNFN01000309.1 GCA_003645555.1 Gammaproteobacteria bacterium
ACCGATCACGGCTGTTCCCGGCCCGCGAATCGACTTATTATTCGCACCCCTGTCAACCGACCCGGAGTCCTCGATGAGATCGCTGCAGATCCTGCTTTTCACCCTCGTTCTCACCTGTGCCACCAGCGTATTTGCCGCCGAGGCGCCACACGTACTCCTTGAGACCTCGCTGGGCACCATCGAGCTCGAACTCGACGCCGAAAAGGCCCCGGTCAGTACCGAGAACTTTCTCGGCTATGTTCGTGACGGCTACTACGACGGCCTGATCTTCCACCGTGTCATCCCGACGTTCATGATCCAGGGTGGCGGCTTTACGCAGGAGATGCAGAAGAAAGAGACTCGCGCACCGATCAAGAACGAGGCGACCAACGGACTGCGCAACGACCGCGGCACCGTCGCCATGGCCCGCACCGGCGTGGTCGACAGCGCGACGGCGCAGTTCTTTATCAACGTGGTCGACAACGGCTTCCTCAATCACCGCTCGACCAACCCGCGCGAGTACGGCTATGCCGTCTTTGGCAAAGTCATCTCCGGCATGGACGTGGTCGACAAGATCCGCAACGTTCCGACCGGCCGGGCCGGCCCCTTCCCACGTGACGTGCCACAGGAGATGGTGGTGATCACCCGTGCCACCGTGGTCGGGGAAGAACCGGCTGAAGAAAAACCGGCCGTGGAAAAGCCGGCCAAGTGAGGGACGCTACCCTCTTCATCGGCGACCTGCACCTCGATCCCGAAGTACGGCCGGCCACGGTCGCCCTGTTCCTCGCGTTCCTGCGCGGCCCGGCGCGAGACGCCGCACGCCTCTATATCCTCGGCGACCTGTTCGAGGCCTGGGTTGGCGACGACGACAACTCGCCCGGCTACGAACCGATCCTCGCCGGCCTGCGTGAACTGGCTGCATCCGGAGTGCCGACGGCGTTCATCTGCGGTAATCGCGACTTCCTCGCCGGCACACTCTTCGGTGAGCGCAGCGGTTGTGAACTGCTGTCCGACCCCTCACCCATCGTCCTCAACGGACTCCCCACGCTGCTGACCCACGGCGACCGCCTGTGCACCGACGACAACGAACACATGCAGTTCCGTGCGCATGTCGCCCAGCCGCAGGTCCGGGCCGCTTTCCTCACCCGACCACTGGCCGAGCGCCAGGCCGAAGCACGCGCCCTGCGCCGCCGCAGCGAGGAGCACAAGCAGAACAAGCCCGAAGCGATCATGGACGTCAACCCGGGCGCCGTGCAGGCGGCGCTGGCCGAGCACGGTGCACGGTTGATGATCCATGGCCATACCCACCGCCCGGCCTTGCACGGCGACCCGGTCGAGCGGGCCGTGGTCGGCGACTGGGGTGAGTGTGGTTCGGTGCTGCGCTGCACACCGGGCGGCGTCCTGGAACTGCTGCGGCTCCACCCCGACATGACCGTAGAGACGGTAGTGACGGCACCGCTGCCCGGCACCAACGCCTGACCGACGCCGGCCGCGCAATCAGCGCAGGGCGCCCATCTCGTAGCGCTCGTATCCCTCCGGCAGGGTAAACAGCGCCGGGTCGGCGGACCACGCGGTGTCGAAACCGAGCAACCGGCGCCGGTAACCCGCTGGATCCCAGAACTGCACCGGGTAGCCCGCCGCAAGATGGCGCACCGGGGCAAAAACATGGCGACTGAGGTCACACGGATCGCGCAGCGCTTCGGGCAGCTTGTCGGCATGCCGTCGCTGCTCGGCGGCGAGTGTCTCGAGGTACTCGCGTTCGGCGGCCTGTGCCTCGGACAGCAGGCCAACAACCGCAATCGTGCTGTAGCAAACCTCGCCATCGGCCAGGAAATCGACCTGCAACGGGGACCGGCCGGCTGTCGCCGGCGTCGCTGGATCGGTCGTCCGCCGCTCATCGAGCGTGAACGGTAGCGCTGACGTGATCTCACCAGCGACGTGCGGGATGACAATGATCGTGCGGGACACCTCCGACACGCTGAAGATCACCCGCTCGCCCCGGTCGTAGAGGATGAACCCGCTGTCGCCCGCATCATCGCCGTCGATGCGCAGGTGGCCTGGCGTCACCAGCATGCGCAGCGTCGTCGGCTCACCCCCGGGCAGGGTCTCTTCGAAATCGAGCCGCAGTGCCGTAAACGACGCCTCGACTGACGACAGCGTGGCGGTCGCGGTTTTCCCGGTCGGCTCATCTGGTGCCGCAGGCTCATCACCGCAGCCACCGAGTCCCAGGGCGAGGAGCAACAGCCCACCGGTAACCGGCACCCCTCGGGGGGTCATCGGCCAGTCTTCTCAGGCGTCAGCCGCAACCCGATTGCGAGATCCATGACGTTGGTCCCGGTCGGCCCGGTCTGCAACAGGTCGCCGGATGCCGCGAGGAAGGTTCCGGCGTCGGCGCGCTGCAACGCGGCCCGGGCCGAGCCGGCATGCAGTTCGCCACGCCCGATCGTGCCGCCGTCGACCAGCGCACCGGCATCCTCTCCAGGACCGTCGGTGCCGTCGGTGCCAGCGACCAGCAGCAGGTCATCACGACCGGCGAGTGCGGTAGCGGCCACCAGGGCGAGGTGCTGGTTGCGCCCGCCACGGCCTGGATTGGGCGGCAGCCGCACCGTGGTTTCGCCACCCCAGATGCGCAGGCCGGGCGCACCTTCGACAAGCTCGGCAACCAGGGCGACGGCCGCCGACTCGGCATCTCCACCGAGGAACCCGGCCGCTTGCCGGACGGTGTAACCAAGCGCCATCGCCCAGTCACGCGCCGCGGCACAAGCATCGGCATTACGGGCGACAAAAACCGTTTCTACGCGATCTTCGGTCGGCACCTCGCCGGTCGCCACCACCTCATGCAGGCAAGCCTTGGCCCAGGCGGGCAACTCGTCGGGAAGTGGGGGCAGCGGACCGCTGTCGGCAACCAGCAGACCGGAGCCAACCACCGCCGGATCGTCTCCGGGCACGTCGGAGATCAGCAGGTTCAACGCTTGGCGACCATGCAGCCACTGGCGCAGGCGCCCACCCTTGATGCAAGAAAAGGCCTTGCGCACGCGGTTCATGGTGCCAATGTCATAGCCACCCGCAAGCAGCCAGTCGGTCAAACGCTGCAACCAGGCCAGGTCGCAGCCTTCTGGCAGTCGTTCGACCAGGCTCGAGGCACCGCCCGATCCAAGAC
>QNFN01000310.1 GCA_003645555.1 Gammaproteobacteria bacterium
AGAAGGTCGAGGAACGGATTGCACGCCTGGCACAGAAAGCACGCGCCGCCGGCATCCACCTGATCCTTGCCACCCAGCGACCTTCGGTTGACGTCATCACCGGGCTGATCAAGGCCAATATCCCGACCCGGATCGCTTTCCAGGTCTCGTCGCGAATCGACTCCCGCACCATCCTCGACCAGCAGGGCGCCGAACAGCTGCTCGGCCAGGGCGACATGCTCTACCTGCCGCCCGGCAGTGGCATCCCGCACCGCATCCACGGTGCCTTTGTCGCCGACGAGGAGGTGCACAAGGTGGTGCGTCACCTGCGCACCCTGAGCGAGCCGGTCTATGTCGACAGCATCACCGACGGTTCGGTCGATATCCCGGGCCTGCCCGGCGAGAACGGGCATGGCAATGGCGACAGCGCCGAGAGCGACCCGCTTTACGACCAGGCCGTGGCGATCATCGCCGAGACCCGCCGCGCCTCGGTCTCCGGCATCCAGCGCCGGCTCAAGGTTGGCTACAATCGCGCCGCGCGCATGGTCGAGGCGATGGAGCAGGCCGGCGTGGTCAGTCCGCTGGAGGCCAATGGCCAGCGCGAGGTGCTCATCCCGCCGCCACCGACAGGGTAGGCGATGCGGCGTCTCCCGCTCCTGCTGTTGACCCTGCTGCTGCCGGTCGTGGTGCCGGCCAGCGAGGTCGGGGCGCGGCTGCGCGCCTTTCTCGATACCACGCGCACCCTCGACGCCAACTTCGTCCAGGAGCGAGTGGGTGAGCAGGGCGCCGGTCCGGCACGTGCGACCGGACGCTTGCGGTTGCAGCGTCCGGGCCGTTTCCGCTGGGATTACCAGACGCCCTACAGCCAACTTATTCTTGCTGATGGCGAACGGCTGTGGATCTTCGACCCCGACCTCGAGCAGGCGACCGTGCGTCCCCAGGACGAGGCGCTGGGCAATTCACCTGCGCGCCTGTTAAGCGGCGGACTCGACCTCGATGCCAATTTCGGCGTGATCGAGACCGGCGACCGCGACGGGAACCTCGACTGGATCGAGGTGCGGCCACTGGGCAGCGACGAGGAGTTCAGTCAGGTGCGTTTCGGGTTCACCGCCGAGGGGTTGTCGTCGATGATCATGGTAGACAATCTCGGCTATACAACACTTATTACATTCAATGACGTACAGATTAATATTGATCTAGATACTGATATCTTTTCATTCACGCCGCCGCCCGGGGTCGACGTCCTTGGCGAATGATCCAGACCAGGGCCGCCTGTTTGGCGCGACCGGTGATGGTGACGCCACGCCGTCGTCCGTCGACGCACGGCCACTGGCCGACCGCATGCGGCCGGCAACCCTCGAGGAGTTTGCCGGTCAAGAGCACCTAGTCGGGGCGGACAAGCCACTGCGGCGGGCGATCGAGGCCGGTCGACTCCACTCGATGGTGCTCTGGGGGCCGCCGGGCACCGGCAAGACGACGCTGGCCAAGTTGGTCGCGGCCTGCTGCAACGCCCGCTTCCTGCAGATGTCGGCCGTGCTGAGTGGGGTCAAGGAGATACGTGCTGCGGTTGATACGGCCAAGGCAGTCCGCCAGGCTGACGGTCGGGCCACGCTGCTGTTCGTCGACGAAGTGCACCGCTTCAACAAGTCACAGCAGGATGCCTTTCTGCCGCACGTCGAGGATGGCACCTTCATTTTCATCGGCGCGACCACCGAGAACCCGTCGTTCGAACTCAATAACGCGCTGCTTTCGCGCGCCCGGACCTACGTACTCAAGGCTCTCGATGCCAGTGATATCCGCCAGGTGATCGACCATGCCCTGACCGAAACCACGCGCGGACTCGGTGGCCTGGCGCTCGACATGGAGAGCGATGTCCGCGAACGTCTCGCTGAACTTGCCGATGGCGATGCGCGGCGGGCCCTGAATCTGCTCGAGATCATGGCCGACCTGGCCGGTGACGGTGGCTCGATCGACCAGGCGCTGCTCGGCGAGGTTGCCGGTGGCGCTTCGCTGCGCCGTTTCGACAAGGGTGGCGAGGCTTTCTACGATCAGATTTCGGCCCTGCACAAGGCGGTGCGCGGTTCCGCGCCCGACGCGGCACTCTACTGGCTGGCCCGCATGCTTGATGGAGGTTGCGATCCGCTGTACATCGCTCGACGGGCAGTGCGGATGGCCAGTGAAGACATCGGCAATGCCGATCCGCGTGCGCTCACCCTGTCACTCAACGCCTGGGACGTGATCGAGCGACTCGGCAGCCCGGAAGGCGAACTGGCGCTGGCCCATACCATTACCTACCTCGCCTGCGCGGCGAAGAGCAACGCTGTCTACAAGGCCTTCAGCGCGGCACGCCAGGATGCCGAGAAGCTCGGTTCGCTGGAGGTGCCGATGCACCTGCGCAATGCACCGACCCGGCTGATGAAGGAACTCGGCTACGCTCGTGGCTACCGTTACGCGCATGACGAGAATGACGGCTACGCGGCCGGAGAAAACTACTTTCCCGATGAAATGCAGCCGGTACGCTACTATCGTCCGGTGCCGAGAGGGCTGGAAAAGCAGATCGGCGACAAGCTGGCCGAGTTGCGCCGTCGCGACGCCGAGGCGCGCGACAACGGGGAGGGATCGTGAACCAGCTGCTTGCCGTGGCCGCCGGCGGGGCCCTGGGCGCGCTGCTTCGTTACGGCGTTTCGCTCGGCGTTCATGGCCTGTTTGGCCGCGGTTTCCCCTACGGCACCCTGACGGTCAACGTCAGTGGCAGCCTGGCGATGGGCCTGCTCTACGTGCTGTTGCTCGAGCGTTCCGCATTGGCACCGGAGTGGCGCCTGGCCCTGTTGGTTGGACTGCTCGGCGCCTTCACCACCTTTTCTTCGTTCGCCATCGAGACGCTGCTGCTGGTGGAGGAGGGGGCCCCAGTGCGGGCGCTGCTCAATGTCGTCGCCAGCGTTGTCACCTGTCTGGCGGCCTGCTGGGCCGGACTATGGATCGGGAGGTCACTGTGACTCGGAAGACTATTACCGTCGCGCGCGTCTACCTGACCGAGCGCAAGGCCCACCTGGATCGCCTGGTTGAACATCTGCGGGTGGAAGAGAAAGTGCGCGGCCTGACCGTCTTCCGTGCCGTGGCCGGCTTCGGTCCGTCGGGCCACGTCCACTCATCGC
>QNFN01000311.1 GCA_003645555.1 Gammaproteobacteria bacterium
CTTGGCACGAATCACCCGGACGTCGGCGGTGATCTTCTCAAGAGCGGCATTCGCATTGTTCATCGCCTTCTCGGCGGCAAGCAAGGCCGGTGTTGCCGACATTACGGTGCGACCAAAGCGGACGGTTGGCGCTGAAATGGTACGTGCGGATGTACGGCGCGCAGTCCTTTTCTTCGGAGCTGATTTCCTTGCCGCACGCTTCGGTGCCGCTTTGTTCGGGGCCGCCTTTTTTCTCACCGCACGCTTCGGTGCCGCTTTCTTGGCGACTCTGCGCTTCGGAGTGGCACGTTTTGCTGCCGCTTTCTTCGGTGCCGCTTTTTTCGCAGCCGCACGCTTCGGTGCGGCCTTCTTTGCGGCCGTTTTCTTGACCCGTCTCTTCTTGACTGCCATTCGTTCTGCCTTTTTCACGTGGATGGGAAAATGTCACCGAATTGCAAACCATGCTTCAAGCAAACGGGACGATTAGTTGATTAATATACAATTTATGGGAAATTGCAAGTATTGTTTGTATTTAATTTTACTTTAGTCGATGCCGATCAATTAATAAAAACGTTCAAAGAGACGATTACTTCCATACGAAAAATCATCATTTGCGACCTATGCAGAATGCATTCCCTCGAATCCCACCCCACCCAGAAGTGGCTTTCCGATGATTGAGGAAGCTCCCGGAGCACCGTAGAGCCTCCTTCCTCAAACTGTCTCCTTCAGGCTGCGTTCAGCATCGCCGACGTATTCTCGTGATCGAGGCTCCCCCTGTAACCAGCCAAAAGCAGCAGATCGATGGAGGACACCATGACCTATCGAACATCCCTACCGGCAATATTGATCCTCGCGGGGCTGGCCGCTCCGGCAATTGCCGGCGGCGAGTCCTATTACGATTACGCCAAGGTAGTTGAGTCGCATCCGGTGTATGAAACGGTACGTGTGGTCTCACCGCGCCAGGTATGCCGTGATGAGCCGATGGTCGAGACGGCCAGTCGGCGTAACAGCTATACCAGCGTCATTACCGGTGGAATCATCGGCGGCGTGCTCGGCAACCAGTTGGTTCACGGCAAGTACCGCGACTGGGGGACGATCGGCGGTGCCCTGCTCGGGGGTACGCTGGGCAACGATTACTATCAACGCTACCAGGCACCGCGTACCGGCGGCGGCATTGCCAGACGCTGCCACGAGGTCGAAACGGTTCGCGAGCAACGCCAGGTGAACGGCTACCGTGTCGCCTACCGCTACCAGGGGCACGAATACTGGACGACCATGGATCATGACCCGGGCAAGCGGGTCCGCGTCGCGGTCACTGTCGACGTCGCCGAGTGATCTGCCCTGACGTATGATGTATGAAAGTATCGAACCTGACCCCTGCCGGGTCACCGCCGCGACGGAGAGAGCCGTGCACGACGCGCTGCCGCCAGCCCTGCTGATCGCCACCCTGCTTGCTGCGCCGAACCTCGGTGCGACACTGTCGCACGCGCCCCTGCTTCTGGCCCAGGCGACAACAACCGAGGCGCAGCAACGCCAAGATGCCGCAGAACAGGCCGCCGCCAGGACCGGCGGCAAGGCGCTTGCCGCCGAGCCCGACACGGTCGACGGCAAACCGGTCTACCGGGTCAAGGTACTGACACCTGACGGTCACGTACGCACCGTCGTCATCGAGGCCGGAGAGAGCGCCGGCGCGCGCTGAACGCTCTCCATCCGGCGAAACGACAATGCGCCTTTTGCTGGTCGAGGACGAACCTGGACTGCGCGATCAGCTCGCCAGCCGCCTGCAGGAGGCTGGCTACACGGTCAGCAGTGCCGCCGACGGTGAAGAGGGTCTGCACCTCGCCAGCGAGTACCCGTTTGATGCGGCCATCATCGACCTCGGCCTGCCGCGCCTCCCCGGCATCGAGCTGATCCGCCGGGTGCGTGCCGACGGCACACCGTTCCCGATCCTGATCCTGACCGCGCGTGGCCGCTGGCAGGACAAGGTCGAAGGCCTTGAAGCCGGCGCCGACGATTACCTGGTCAAGCCCTTCCAATACGAGGAGTTGGAGGCCCGGGTTCATGCCCTGCTCCGGCGTGCCGCCGGCTGGGCGAGCTCGACACTCGAATTCGGCGCACTGTGCATCGATACCCGCGGCAAGCAGGTTACCGTCGCTGGTGATGTCGTCGAGCTGACCGCCTACGAGTACAACGTTCTCGAGTACCTGGCCTTGCATACCGGCAAGACGGTTTCCAAGAGCGAACTGACCGAGCACATCTACGACCAGGATTTCGATCGCGACAGTAACGTCATCGAGGTGTTCGTCGGCCGACTGCGGCGCAAGCTCGATCCCGACGGTACGCTGGCGCCGATCGAGACGGTACGCGGCCAGGGTTACCGGTTCGCACTGGCGGCAACCTCGGTTTGAACGTCTCACTGCAGACCCGGCTGCTGCTCGCGGCCAGCCTGGTACTCGCCGCCTTTCTCGGCCTGACCGGTGTCACCCTGGACCGCGCCTTCCGTGAAAGCGCCGAGGCTGGCTTGCGTGACCGGTTGCAGGCCCACGTCTACGCCCTGCTCGCCGCCGCTGAACTGTCGGCCAATGGCCAACTGCACCTGCCGACGGCATTGCCTGAAGCCCGCTTCACGACTCCCGGATCAGGACTCTACGCCCAGGTGTTCGATGCCAACGGCGAGATTGTCTGGACCTCAGGATCGGCACTCGGACTGTCGCTTTCGCTGCCAAGGAACGTGTCGGCAGGTCAGCGGCGTTACACCAGCCTGCGCGTTGCCGATAGCGAAGCGATCGCGCTCGGCTTCGGCACGGCCTGGGAGGACCGTGACGGTCGACTCCTGCCGTTCACGTTCGGCGTCACCGAGGACCTCAGCGCCCTAGCCGCCGAGGTGGCCGCCTTCCGCCGTACGCTGTGGAGCTGGCTCGGCGGGGCCGCGGTACTACTGCTGCTGGCCCAGGGTTCGATCCTGCGCTGGAGCCTGCGCCCACTACGGCGCGTGGGCCGTGAGCTGAATGCCATCGAACGCGGCCGGCGTGAACGGCTCAGTGCCGACTACCCGCTGGAACTGGCGCCGCTGACCACCGGCATCAATCGCTTCATCGGCCAGGAACAGGCACGCCTGGAACGTTATCGAAAAGCCCTTGGTGATCTCGCTCACA
>QNFN01000312.1 GCA_003645555.1 Gammaproteobacteria bacterium
CAGCCGATCGAGGCGTGCACGTTCCTCGCCGTCGAGTGGTCGGGCGAGGTCGGCGAGGTGGAGAGAATCGACCGCAACGGCCTGCAATCCAGGCAGATTGGCCTGCAGCGAGGCGAGCAGCTGGTCGATACGAAACGGCGACAGGGCGGGACGACCCGGGATTAGCAGCATGGATTCCCTCGTGCGACAGGGGGCCGGGGCGGAACTAGCAGCCTGTCGGACTTGGGACCGATCTACTGCGCCGGTGGGAGAGCGGTCCATTTTCCCGATCCTTGTCGTCAAATAGCACGGCTATTCTCCTCCAACGATCGAAAAACTGGCCACGCCCTCCCCTCCGGCTCGTGACGATCGCCCAAGTCCGACAGGCTGCTAGTGGGCCATGCGCAAAATTCGGTTACTGTTCGCTTCGCCAGAAGGCGTATATCTGCGTTGGAAAAGCTTAGAATAGGCTCACTATTCCTGCGTTTTCCGCCTTGATCTACACCTTCTGGCTGTGCTCCTTTAGTTACCGAACTTCACGCATGGCCCACTAGGGCACCATGATACCGGAGCGACGACGGGCGCGGAAACCGCGCCGGATACCCGTCAGGCGAATTCGCGCCAGTCGAGTCCGCTAGCCTGGCCGGCAACCGGGATTTCCCCGGGCGTGCAACCAAGCACACCGGCAAACAGCGACCGGACCAGGTTCGGATCATTGTTCGACTCGCTCAAGTGGGCCGCGACCACGTGCTGCAGACGCCCGGTGTCGAGTCGGCTGAGCAGTGTGGCGGCATCCTCGTTGCAGAGATGGCCCAGGCGACCGGCGATGCGTCGCTTCAGCGCCGGCGGGTAGCTGCCGGTGGCGAGCAGGTCACGGTCGTGATTGGCCTCGAGCACCAGGGCGTCGCAGCCAGCCAGCGAGTGCTCGACATGGGTGGTCGGGCCGCCAAGATCGGTCACCAGTCCAAGCCGGTGACGCCCATCAGCGATAACGAACTGGCTCGGCTCACGGGCATCGTGCGGTACCGCGAACGGCGCCACCTCGAGTTCACCAATGGCGAACGTGGTCTCGGTATCGAACAGCCGCAGGTCGGGGAGATTGGCATCCCTCAGCGCCTGCTGGGTACCGTGGGTCATCCAGACCGGAACCCGGTGTCGACGGGCCAGTGGGCCGATACCGCTGACGTGATCGGTGTGCTCATGAGTCAGCAGGACACCGCTCAACTGGCCCGGTTCGAGGCCGAGCCGTGCCAGGCGGCGGGTGGTCTCGGTGAGGGAGAATCCGCAATCGACCAGCAGCACGGTCGCACCGTGAGCGATCAGCCAGGCGTTGCCGCGGCTTCCACTGCCCAGGGCGGCGAAGCGCACGGCGGCCTACTTCAACTCCTCGTAGAGCAGCTTGAGAATGGTCTGCGAGGTCTGATTCTGGATCTCGGCACCTTTTTCGTCGAGAACAGCAACCTGCGTCTCGGCACCGTCCGCACTCAAACGGATACCGTAACTACGGACTTCGGTCTGGTCGTCATCACTCCAGAACGCCAGCTTGGAGAACCAGCCTTCATCTTTCCTGCTCTTCTCGAGATCCTGGTAACGGACCCGGTAGAGTCCGCCGGCCCGATCCTGATCCTCGACCGCGAAGCCGATACGGTCAAGCGCCACACCGGTCCGACGCCAGGCACGGGAGAAGTCTTCGAGTACCACGAGCCCGGTCGGGGTGCTGCCTGAAGCGAGCAGGCGGGCCCGATCAGGACGTACCGTCGCGGCGGTCAGCTTCTGGCGTGCGCGATCTTCTGTGGCCCCCCAGGACATCATGATCCGGGTCAGCATTTCGGCCTCGAGCTCGGGGTCGGTCGGCCGCGCCTGCCAGACGAACTCGGAGCCCTTGGCGACCTGTTCCAGGCCGCGCATGGTCAGGTAGAGCTCGGTAGTGCCGGGCTCGGCACCCTTCTCGAGTCGTACCCGGTAGCGATCCAGGGTATCCGAAGAGTAGAGCTCGTCGACGCCCGGAATCGTGGTCAGGAAGTCCCGAATGGCACCTTTGGGAATGGCCGCACGGTTCTCCAGCCAGTCGGTCTCGAGAATGCCCAGCGTGGGATCTTCCCGGGTCAGCAAAAAGCCGAGAGTGATGAAGAAATCGCGTGTCGGCCCCCACACCTCGGCAGGATCGGCGCGGATTACCAGCCAGCGCATGTCGCCGCGGCGTTCCATGCGTACGTTCTCGATATCGGGCAGCACACCGCTGCCTACCGGGCGTCCATTACCCTGCTGCCGCTCGCCGGCGTAGGCCGAGTAGGTCGCCGTATCCCGCGGGTTGATGTCGGGCACCACCATGCGGTCGTCCATGCTATTCGCGCTGAGGTCGGGCGGAATTTCGAGTTGCGGAACCTCGTAGGCCTGCTGGTACTCGATCTTCTTGTCCTGGATTTTGATATCGCGCGAGGCGCAGGCAGCAACGGCCAGCGCGGCAACGGCCAGTAGCAGGCCGCGCAGAACGGTGTGGCTCGTGATCGGGTGGTCCACTGATTCTCCCTCGGGGTTGATTTGCACGCGCGGCTAGCCTGATCAGCTGCCGGTGGCGATGCCGGCCTCGGCCAACGCGGCACGCACGGTGGCGTGGTACGGCTCAGTGAGTGGCGTTAGCGGCAGTCGGATACCGCGCGGGATCAGGCCCATCTCGGCCACGGCCCATTTGACCGGGATCGGATTGGCCTCGACGAACAGATCGCGGTGGAGCGCCGCCAGCGGCGCGTCGAGGCGCGCCGCCTCCTCGGCGTTGCCGGCCAGCGCGGCGGCGCACATGTCGTGCATGGCGCGCGGTGCGACGTTGGCGGTGACCGAGATGTTGCCCCGGGCACCGGCGAGTATCAGCTCGCGCGCGGTGGAGTCGTCTCCGCTGTAGATGTCGAGGGCGTCACCGGCACCGTCGCGGATGCGCGCGACCCGGTCGATCTCGCCTGTCGCCTCCTTGATGCCGACGATGTTGGAGATCGCCGCCAAGCGCACCGCGGTCCCCGGTAGCATGTCGCAAGCGGTACGGCCAGGTACGTTGTAGAGGATCTGTGGGATCGCCACCGCCTCGGCAATTGCCTTGTGATGCAGGTAGAGACCTTCCTGGGTCGGCTTGTTGTAGTAGGGCGTCACCA
>QNFN01000313.1 GCA_003645555.1 Gammaproteobacteria bacterium
CGATGGCGATCTCGAGATCACGATCCAGGGCGTAGTGCTGCAGACCGTCATCGGTGACGATAATGTCGCAGCCATGGTGTTCCAGTAATGCCCGTGCCGCAGCGACCCGGTCCGGACCAACGGCGATCGCGCAACGGCAGCGGCGCGCCAGCAGCACCGGTTCGTCACCGACCGTCTCCGGGGCGCTGTCGGGACGGACCTGCTGCGGCCATTGGGTCGCCGAACCGCCGTAGCCGCGGCTGACGATCCCCGGCCGGTGGCCGTGACGCTGCAGGTACTCGACCAGCCAGATAACAAACGGTGTCTTGCCGGTACCGCCGACGCTGAGGTTGCCGACCACGATGACCGGGACCGGCACGCCACCGCTGTGGAACACCCCCTCGCTGTAGCCACGCCGGCGCAACCACATCACGCCGCTGTAGAGCCAGCCGAGCGGAGCCAACATGGCGCCGAGTGGATGCTTGCCGTACCAAATCCGCTCATGCAGCGGAGTCGGGGATGGGGTGGCTGAGGTAGCTGCGGTGGCGCGTACCGTAGGCACGACCCGGCGGGCCATCGGGCGTCACCCTGCCTTATACATGGCGGATCGTGGAGATTGGCGCCGTGCTGGTGAGGCTGCGCGCCGCCCTGGAGCGCATGGGGTAGCGCCAGCTACCGCTTGGGAACCTCTGATTAATTCTGGACGAAGTAGATGGTGATGCAGAATGTTCAGATTTGAGGCGTTAAGTGCACGTAATAGCTGGCTATTGCGCAGCTTGGCAACGAAAAATCTGGACATTCTGGGCGCCAGATACGAGTTCATGAATTGATCAGAGGTTCCCTTGAGTGAAGAGCACGTCCAGGCACATCAGAACAAACCAGGACCGCAACAGGTGGGCACATAGCATCAGGATGTCACCTTGGGTTCCTGCCACCACCGTGAGTAAGCCGGGATCACTCCTGCGTGGCCTCGCCAGGCTCCTTGATGACGAAGGAGATCTGCATCAGACCGATCTGGCGTGCGGCGTCCATGGCCGTGATCACCGCCTGGTGCGGCGTGCGTGCATCGGCATTGATCACCAGTGGCACATCACGTCCAGCAGGAGCGGTCTTGGCCAGTGCCCGTTTCAGCGTCTCCAACTCGGTGTTGAGCACCTGCTCACGGTCGATGTAGTAACGGCCGTCGGAGTCGATCACCAGTTCGAGCACGCTGGGGTCGCTCTCGGCCATTTCGCCATCCGCTTCGGGCAGCTTGATCTGCAACTCCGAGAAACGGTCGAACGTGGTCGAGACCATGAAAAAGATCAGCAGCAGGAAAACGACATCGATCAACGACGTCAGGTTGATCTCGATCCGCTCGCGAGGGCGGGGACGCAGGTTCAACGGGCCGCCTCCCCCATCCCGTTCTCCTGCTCGCGGCGACCGTGCATCACCTCGACCACCTTCAGTGCCTCCTCTTCCATGGTGATCACCAGCTCGTCGACACGGCCGGTGAAGTAACGGTGGAACATCAGGCTCGGAATGGCGACCGAAAGACCGGCGGCCGTGGTAATCAGTGCCTCGGATATACCGCCAGCAAGGACCCCGGGATCACCGACACCGTAGCTCATGATCGCGGAGAAGACCTTGATCATGCCGATAACGGTGCCGAGCAGACCGAGCAGCGGCGTGATCGAGGCGATGGTACCCAGGGTGTTGAGGTAGCGCTCGAGCTGGTGCACGACCTGGCGGCCGGTCTCCTCGATGCTCTCCTTCATGATCTCCCGCTCGTGATGGCGGTTCATCAGGCCGGCAGCGAGGATGCGCCCGAGGTGCGAGCCTTCGCGGAGTTTGGCCAGCTGAGCGGCATCGAGTTTGCCGTGGCGATGCAGGTTCCATACCTGGGCGACGAGGTGTTTCGGCGTCACGCGCCGTCGCTGCAGAGACCACAGGCGCTCGGCGACGATCGCCAGTGCGAGGATCGAGCAAGCGATGATCGGCAGCATGATCCAGCCACCGGCCTTGACCAGTTCCAACACGGTACGCGCGCCTCCACGACAAGGGAAAAATTAGGAGTGTCATGATACTGGAACGCCGCTGGACCCGGAAGCACGATCGCAATCAGCGTACCTGCCAGAACCGTTGATCCTGTTCACGGAAACGGCGGATTCCCGGCCTTCCCGGTCCGGATGGTAACCGGACCTCGATCGCCCCCGCGCTGGCGGTATCGATCACCTCAGCCCCGATGGCATCGTAACGGGCGATCACCTCCGGCACGGGCATACCGCAGCGATTGCGCCAGCCACTCGACACCAGGGCGATCTGTGGCATCACGGCCGCGATGAATGGCGATGTCGACGAGGTTCGGCTGCCGTGATGCGGCACCTGGATCACTTCCGCACGCAGGGCCCCGGCATCGCGTGCCAATAGCTGATGCTCGGCTCCGGCCTCGATGTCGCCAGTCAGTAACAGCGTCGCACCGGATGCCGCCACCCGCAAAACGCAGGACCCGTCGTTGCCAGCGTCCTTTTCCGCACCCGGATGCAAGAAGATGAACTCGACGCCGTCCCAGTTCCAGCGGGTGCCGGCACGGCATGCCTCGGCGTCGTCCGCATCGGTTACGCCGGCACCGGTGTAGAGACGGTCAACCGCAATCTCGGCCCGTAACGAGGTCAGGCCACCGGCGTGATCGTTGTCGCCGTGAGAAACGACAAGCGCGTCGACCCGGTCACGGCCGAGACGCCGCAGCTCCGGGACGATCACCGCACTGCCAGCGTCGAACCGTGCCGAGTAGGCCGGTCCGGTGTCGAATACCAGCAGGTGATCACGGGTACGAACCAGCACCGCGAGTCCCTGACCAACATCCAGCACAGTCACCCACGCGGCCCCGTGGACGGGGGTTTCCGGGCGAAACGTGAACAGTGGCAACAACAGCACCAGCCCGGGCAGGCGCAGTGGGAGGCCACGCGGCGCCAGTAGCAAGAAGACGCCGACACAGCCAGTCATCACGGCCCACATAGGCGGTTAGGCGAACCCCTGTTGAGCCCGCGCCCAACCGGCACTGGCCTCCAGTGGCGTCCACCCGAGGCCCAACAGGTAATCAGCAACCTGCAACAAGACCTCACCCACACCGGGCAAAGGCAGAACAAG
>QNFN01000314.1 GCA_003645555.1 Gammaproteobacteria bacterium
AACCCGGGCATCCTCGACTTTCAGGACGCCGTGGTCGGTCCGGTCACCTACGACCTGGTGTCGCTGCTGCGCGATTGCTACATCCGTTGGCCGCGCGACCGGGTCGAGTCGTGGGCCCTCGGTTACCATGAACTCGCGCTGCAGTCCGGCGTGCTGCGCGAGCGCGACGAGGCTCGCTTCCTGCGCTGGTTCGATCTGATGGGATTGCAGCGCCACCTCAAAGTGCTCGGCATTTTCACCCGGCTCTGGCACCGCGACGGCAAACCGGGCTACCTCGACGACCTGCCGCTGGCGCTCGACTATGCCATCGAGGTGAGCGCGAGCTACCCCGAACTGGCCCGACTGCATGACCTGCTGGCAGCGCTGCCGCCACTGGCGTCAGCACCCGAGGTTGCCGTCACGTGAAAGCGATGATCCTGGCCGCCGGGCGAGGTGAGCGGATGCGGCCGCTGACCGACACGGTGCCGAAGCCGCTGTTGCCGGTCGCCGGGCAGCCGCTGATTACCCACCATCTGGCCGCGTTGGCCGATGCCGGGATCACCGAAGTGGTGATCAATCACGCCCATCTCGGTGAGCAGATCGAGGCCGCGTTAGGTGACGGCCGTCGTTTCGGCATCACCATCCGCTATTCGCCTGAACCGACGGGAGCGCTCGAGACCGGCGGCGGCATCTTCCAGGCACTGCCGCTGCTCGGCACGGCCCCGTTCGTCGTGGTCAATGGTGATGTCTGGTGTGACTATCCGCTGGCGCGCCTGCCCCGGCGCCCGGACGGTCTCATCCACCTGGTGTTGGTGCCCAACCCGGTGCACCACCCGGAAGGTGATTTTTCCCTCGTGGCCGGTCGCGTCCGGCCGCGTGCCGATGGTGGCCTGACCTACAGTGGTCTCGGTGTATTCGATCCAGCCCTGTTTGCCGGTTGTCGCCCGGGCCGTTTTCCACTCGGCCCGTTGCTCCAGAAGGCGGTTGCTGACGGACGGGTCAGCGGTGAGCAGTGGTCGGGGCGGTGGGTTGATGTCGGTACCCCGGATCGGTTGCAGGCACTGGAGCAGGCGCTGGGTCGGGCGGCTGACTGAGGCGAACACATGGGCCAGGAGATCGACACGTCCGAGTTCACCCCGGCGGATTTCCTCGCCTTCTCCCGCCGGCTCGATGAGGAGACGGTACGGCTCGGCCAGGCGCTAGGCAGCGACCGGTTCCATGCCGGGGGTCAGGTTGGCGGTTTCGAGCTCGAGGCGTGGCTGGTCGATACTGCGGCATGTCCGGCGCCGCTGAACGAGGAGCTGCTCGAACAGCTGGACAACGCCCTGGTAGTGTCCGAGTTGGCCCGCTTCAACGTTGAGCTCAACGGTACTCCACAGGCGCTTGCCGGGGGCGGGTTGCGACGGCTGCACGACGAGCTGGATGCGACCTGGACGGCATCCAATCGCGCGGCGGCAGCCCTTGATACCCGCCGGGCGATGATCGGCAGCCTGCCGACCGCCACCGAGCAGGACCTGGTGCTCGGCAACGCGACCGCCCACGACCGCTACCGCGCCCTCAACGACCAGCTCCTGCGACTACGCGGTGGCGCCCCGTGCCGGATCGAGATCGACGGCCACGACCGTCTCGAGATGACCCATGTCGGGGTGATGCTGGAATCGGTCGCGACCTCGTTCCAGATTCACCTGGAGAGCGACCCCCGGCGGATTGTTGCCGAGTTCAATGCCGCACTGGCGGTGAGTGGACCCCTGGTCGCTGCCGCGGCCAACTCGCCTTACCTGTTCGGCTGTAATCTCTGGAGTGAGACCCGTATCCCGCTTTTCGAGCAGGCGGTCGATGTCTCCGCAGGGGGTGGGCCACCACGCGTCACCTTCGGCCACGGTTATCTCAACTCCTCGGTGCAGGAGCTTTTCGAGCGCAATCGGCGGGACTTCCCGGTGATGCTGCCGGTGTCGTGTGACGAGCCGGCCGAGGCGCTGCGCCACGTCTGCCTGCACAACGGCACCATATGGCGTTGGAACCGGCCATTGGTCGGTATCGCTGAAGACGGGCGTCCGCAGCTGCGCATCGAGCATCGTGCACTGCCGGCCGGACCGACGGTGATCGACTGCCTGGCCAATGCCGCGCTCTTTTTTGGCCTCGTTCATGACCTGGCACGGGAGCGCGTGCCGGTGGCCGACCGGCTGCCGTTCAGCGCGGCGCGTGACAATTTCTATGCGGCGGCACGTGATGGTCTGGCTGCCGAGCTGGCCTGGTTCGATGGCCGTAGCGGACCGGCGATGGAGTTGTTCACGGCGCAGTTGCTACCGGCCGCCCGACGTGGACTGGAGCGGCTCGAGGTCGACTATGCTGATCGTGACGACTACCTCGAGGTGATCGAGGCACGGGTCCGTGGCCGTCGTACCGGTGCCGACTGGCAGCGCGGCTGGGTCGCGCGCCATGGTACCGACGCCGAGGCACTGACCACCGCCTACCTCGAGCGGCAGGATGTGGGTAAACCGGTACACGAGTGGGACTGGTGACATGCTGACCCTCGCCGACCGCCTCCCCGACGGTTTTCTCGACTGTGCCGCCCAGGATCTGCACCGGCTGCTGCCGGGGCCGACGCTCTACCTCCTCGAGGGGCGGCGCGAACCGGCCCTGTTCGTCTCGGTGCTGCAGCACGGCAACGAAGACACCGGGCTGCATGCGGTGCAGTCGTTGTTGCGGCGCTACCAGCCGGGTGGGGGTGACCAGCCGTTGCCGCGCAGCCTGGCCCTGTTCGTCGGTAATGTGACGGCGGCACGCCACGGGGCACGCCAGCTCGCCGGCCAGCCCGATTACAACCGGATTTGGCCGGGAGGTGAGGACCGCGAGTCGGCCGAGGCGCGGATGATGCAGCAGGTGGTCGACACGCTGCGCCCGCGGGGCCTGTTTGCCAGCGTCGACGTACACAACAATACCGGGCTGAATCCGCATTACGCTTGCGTCAACCGTGTCGACAACCGCTTTTTTCATCTCGCGACGCTGTTCGGACGCACCGTGGTCTATTTCATCCGGCCGACTGGTGTGCAATCGATGGCCATGGCCGAGCTCTGTCCGGCGGTGACACTGGAGTGCGGCCAGATCGGGCAGCTGCTCGGGGT
>QNFN01000315.1 GCA_003645555.1 Gammaproteobacteria bacterium
GGATGAGCGTGTCGAGCAGCCCGAGGTGAAGGCGGCACTGCGCGAGAACACCGAGGGCGCGATAGCAAAGGGGATCTTCGGAGTCCCTACTTTCGTCGCGGACGGAAACGTGTTCTGGGGTGCCGACGCCACCGGCATGCTGACGGACTACCTGGATGACCCCGGGATGTTCGATAGCGGGGAATTCGCCCGCGTTAGTGAACTGCCCCAGGCCGCGAGCCGTAAGCCCGCAGTTACAGCAGGTGATTAGCCTGGATAATTCATGCAGGCGGCCGAGACGATTTGAGATTCGGTTTCAACACAATGCGTTAGCCTCACATTATGTGGACACAGCACGATGACCGTTTGTGCCTGATCGGTTTTAGGGCGAATCCGGCTTTGCATCTTGAGCACTCCCCCTCAAGTCATAGCCACAGCTATGGCTTTTCGGCCGAGCACCCAACCTGCTTTGCCTTATTCGCCCTAAATCCCGATCCCTGCATGAATTGTCCAGGTTAGGGACGTGCGGGTGTTTTCACGAGGGTGACGACACAGTAAACACTGAATCTCGGCACGGCATTAGTTTCTCCCGGCCATGTTAGGCTTCCCTTTGCAGATGATTGCAAACCTTGGCGTTTCAAAGGGGAGAAAGACGATGAGACGAATTTTCGCGGCCGCACTATTGATGGCGATTCCGTTTTCCTGGGCGCATGCGGCTGGGGCCTGCGGCAAGGTGACGATCGCCGACATGAACTGGAGCTCGGCGACCCTAATCGCCAACGTGGATCGATTCATTCTGCAGCACGGCTACGGTTGCGACGCGGAGCTGATGCCCGGCGACACCATGCCCACCGGTACGTCGATGATCGAAAAGGGCGAGCCGGATATCGCCCCGGAACTCTGGAGTAACTCGTTCAAGGATGCGCTTGAGAAGGGCGTGCAGGAGAAACGCCTGCGGGTCGCGGGAAAATCGCTATCTGATGGTGGCGAAGAAGGCTACTGGGTACCGAAATATCTTGTGGACAAGGACCCCAGCCTGGCCACCATTCAGGGTGTGATCAAGAGCGCGAAACTGTTCAAGCACCCGGAGGATCCAGACCGCTCCATGTTCATGGGTTGTCCTGCGGGATGGAACTGCCAGATCACCAGCGGTAACCTGTTCAGGGCGCTGAAGCTCGCCGACCATGGCTTCGACCTCGTCGATCCAGGATCCGGTGCTGGTCTCGCCGGCGCGATCGCCAAGGCCTATGAGCGCCGGGAACCGTGGTTTGGCTACTACTGGGCGCCGACCTCGGTGCTCGGTAAGTACAAGATGGTCAAGGTGGACTTCGGCAGCGGGATCGACGAGGAACACTGGCTCGAGTGCATCAGCCAGGCCGATTGCGAGAATCCCCGTGTCTCGATGTACCCGGCGTCTCCGGTACATACCGTCACTACCGAGGGCTTCGCCGCCAAGGCCCCGGAGGCTTACGCCTATCTGGGCAAGCGGGCGTTTGGCAACGCACAGATGAACCGCCTGCTGGCGTGGATGGAAGACAACCAGGCCGATGGTGACATTGCCATGGAACACTTCCTGAAAAATTATGAAGCGACCTGGACGCCCTGGGTGTCCGCTGAGGTCGCGGCGAAAGTCAAAAAGGCTCTCGCCTCCCTTTGATCCCTATATCAATAGGCCCTTGGTGTGTGTTCTGCGCACCAAGGGCCTTGTCTTTTCCGCATGACCTACTGAAAAGGTGAGCATGACCATGGCGGATGCAAGCTGGATGGTGAAGTTTCCACAGATGGATCGCGCAGACCTGCTCGCGATCCGCAAGGCACTGGATGGCGCCTACCGGGAGTTCTCCCGGACCTACGGCGACGCGATCGAATCGATTTTCGACCCGCTGCTCAGGTTTCTGGTCTGGTTCGAAAAACTGCTGCTGCAATCCCCGTGGTGGGTGGTGGTGCTGGCCGTGGCGGCACTCGCCTACGGGGCCAGTCGTTCGACCCGGCTATCTTTCGGCGTCGTCGTCGCCTTCCTGCTCATCGGCTACTTCGGCATGTGGGACAACACCATGCGGACGATGAGCATCATCACCGTCTGTACCCTGCTGTCGATCGCGCTCGGCATCCCGACCGGCATCATGATGGCGCGTTCGGACCGGGTGCAGACGATCGTCACCCCACTGCTCGACATCATGCAGACCATGCCGGCATTCGTGTATCTGATCCCGGTGGTCATGCTGCTCGGTATCGGCAAGGTCCCCGGCGTCATCGCGGTGGTGATCTATGCCATCCCGCCGGTGATCCGGTTGACCAATCTCGGTATTCGGCTGGTGGACAAGGAAGTGCTGGAGGCGGCGACCGCTTACGGGGCGAGCCCGAATCAGCGGCTGTGGGGCGTGCAGTTTCCGCTGGCTATGCCTACCATCATGGCCGGCATCAATCAGACGATCATGATGGCCCTGGCGATGGTGGTGATCGCGTCGATGATCGGCGTCAAGGGCTTGGGCCAGCCGGTCCTGAAATCCATTACCAACCAATACTTCACCCTGGGGCTGTTCAACGGCCTGGCCATCGTGGCTCTGGCGATCATCTTCGACCGGGTCTCCCAGGCATACGCGAAGCGCTCGCAGAAACACATGGAAGGGGTGAGGAATGGCTGAGCCCTTTATCCAAATCGAAGGCCTGTACAAGGTGTTCGGTGAGAATCCGTCGGCGGTCATGGCGATGGTGCGCGCAGGACGGTCGAAGGACGACATCCTGGCTGAAACCGGGCACACGGTGGGATTGAAGGAGATCGATCTCAGCATCAGCAAGGGTCAGATCTTTGTCGTCATGGGACTTTCCGGTTCAGGGAAGTCGACGCTGATCCGACACTTCAACCGGCTCATTGAACCGACCGAGGGACGGATCCTGATTGAGGGTGAAGACGTGATGAAACTCTCGGCGCGAGAGTTGGAACAGTTCCGCCGCCACAAGATGTCGATGGTCTTCCAGCGTTTTGGCCTGATGCCACACCGCACCGTGATAGAGAACGTCGCCTACGGCCTGACGGTGCAGGGGCTCGATCGGAAGGAACGTCGGCAAAAGGCGCAACAATGGCTCGATACGGTGGGCCTGTCCGGTTACGAGAATCAATA
>QNFN01000316.1 GCA_003645555.1 Gammaproteobacteria bacterium
AACCAGCAGTTCATCGTGGCCCGGGATGGCCGCGATCAGAGGCAGGTGACAGGTGTCAAAATGGCGTTCGAAAGCAGCCCCATCAACGGGGTCGCCAAACATTATCAGGACCGTGACCATGCCCGGGCGCCTTCGACCCGCCACCAAAGCAGCGGGCCGAAGTCCTAGGATCAAGCCCGCTTGACTACGGCCTGGACGGTGTTGGCGTACCCCACCATGCCGTGGACCGGCGAGTAGTGGACCAGGCGCTCGATGGTCTTCATCTGCTCATCGCTGATATCGCCGTTGACCTTCACCTCGGTGGTGATCTTGGGCATACAGGAGGTATGGGACTCAGGCCCCTTGACCTCGAACAGAACGCTCGGATCGATATCGGCGTGCACGCTGATCTCCAAGCTCTCGAGCGGGATGCCGTTGCGCGGAGCGTTCAGCGCAATGCTGTTGCAAAGACAGGCCGCGACGGCGCCCAGCGCCATCTCGACCGGCTCGGCACGATCCGTCGGGCCGACGAAACCGATTGCCTCCTCGACCTCGCTCCAGGCCCCGTACGGGATGGTGTAGTGCCTGGTCTCGCGGTCGATGTGCTGGTCGCCGATATCGAACGGCCCGATGTGCACCGTGCTGCGGCCGGAGTGCCCCTCCCAGATCCCCTTGGCCTCGAGACCGAGAACCACCGGGCTCTCCTTGATGGCAGCGCGGAAGGCCTCGAGTTTCTCCAGATCCATGCCGTGGACTATATGTACTCCCATAGTCGCCTCCAGGTAACTGACGCTTTCGGCGTCCCATGCCGCCGAACCAAGATGAAATGATCCCTGACCACCCGGCCTGGTGTGCCGGGTTCCATGATGCATGGGGTAGAGTAGATGACCGTCTCAGAGGGTGAAATATCACACCCGCGATAAAATATTTTGTTGCCGACCCACCAGACGTTACCTGCAGGTGAACAGGTAAACCAACCGGCTTGAAACGGAGCCCCTGTCAGAGGCCGACCAGCATTACGTAGGTGTGTGTCAGGCCAGGCTGGCCTTGCCTGACTCGACATGATGCCGACTACCGGCGGCGTCAGCGATCGCCGTGCGGTCGCCGTGGAATGAAGTGCGACACCTCCTGGACAATGGCGGTCATCGGCACGCCATCGAGCGAGCCGTAGCGCTCGATGACACCGACGAACAACCCGACCACGTCGGTGACCGGACCCTCTACAGCTTCCCTTTCAAGCAACCGGTGCAATCCACGCAAGCCACCTACCTGGAGCTTCATCGCCAGACCGTGCGGCAGGCCACCACTGGCATGGGTCGTGGCCAGTGCAAAACGCGCGTCACGGCGCAGTCCGTCTAATGAAGGCGCTGCAGACCGCCTGGTGAGCTGCGTCCCGGCAACCGATGCCGATGCGCTCGGCCAGGTAGTGGCGCTGGGCGTGACGGCAATCGCCGTGACCGCCGAGCAGTGCCTTGGCGAACGGGCAGTGCAGGGCATCAATTTCCTTCCAGGCGGTGCGAAAGGCCTCTTCATTGACCACGTTCGTCATCCCCTCCGGGAAGGGTCAACACATCGATGAACCAGGCACGCAGGTCATCGATCTGGTCGGCACAGACGGCGTGTTCCATCGGGTAGTCACGCCAGGTGACCGGATTGCCAAAGGTGGTGACCGCCTCCAGGGCAGAGCGACCCAAGGTCAGTGGAACCAGCGGATCGTGACGACCGTGGGCGAGAAACACCGGTGTCGTGGCATTGGCGTGGCTGCGCCGTGCTGCCAAGTCATCGGCATCAGCCAGGTAGCAGGAGAGACCAACGACACCGGCCAACTGCCATGGACACCGCAACCCGGCTTGCAAGGCGACGACGCCGCCCTGGGAAAAGCCGGCCAGCACCAATCGATCGGCGGGGATGCCACTGCTGATTTCGCGTTCAACCAACTCCAGGACGGCGTCGGTCGAAGATTCAATCTGCGCGTGATCGATCCGTCGACTGATATCAATCTCGAAGATGTCGTACCAGGCACGCATCACCATGCCGCCGTTGACGGTGACCGGTCGCTCGGCGGCATGCGGAAAAACAAAGCGGGTGGCGAACTCGGCCGGTAGCCGCAGTTCCTCGGCCAACGGCACAAAATCGTAACCATCGGCCCCGAGGCCGTGCAGCCAGATCACCCCTGTCCGTGCTGTCCCCGGTGGCGCAATGACGATTGGCGGCGACTCTCGATCCATGCCTTCTCCCGCGAACGACCCACCCCTGGCCGCTATACCGTTGTTATCATAGTCGCCCCCGCGCCTGGGCCACCGGAGATACCGATGACCACCGAGTCACTGCCACGCCTCACCCACCTCGACCTGGCGCTCGATGACGGGGTGCTGCTGGTCTCGATCGACCGCGCCGACAAGCGCAACGCCATCAATGACACGTTGATCGAAAGCCTGAACACGCTCTTTTCACAGCCTCCCGAGGGCGCCAAAGTGGCCGTGCTGACCGGTCATGGCGACCATTTCTCGGCTGGGCTCGACCTGGCCGAACACGGGTTGCGCGAACCGCTTGAGGTGATGCGTCACTCTCAATACTGGCACGCGACGTTTCAGCAGATGGAGTTCGGCGGTCTGCCGGTGGTCGCCGCACTGCACGGCGCGGTGATCGGTGGCGGTCTGGAACTGGCCATGACTGCCCATGTACGCGTTGCCGACCCATCCACGTTCTACCAGCTTCCGGAGGGACGCCGTGGCATCTTCGTCGGCGGTGGCGCCAGCGTGCGCGTCTCCCGGGTCATCGGCGCCGATCGCACTCGCGAGATGATGCTGACCGGGCGCCGTTACAGTGCGGAAGATGGGCAGCGCCCCGGACTCTCCCACCGCCTGGCCGAACCAGGCGCCGCGCTGACCATGGCGCGCCAGCTGGCGCTCGAGATCGCCGCCAATGCGCCAGCGTCGAACTACATGATGATCAACGCCCTGGCACGAATCGAAAACATGCCCATGACCGAAGGGCTGTTCAGCGAATCGCTGGCGGCCGAGCAGGCCCAGACCAGAGACCGCGCCCGTGGAGGGGTGCCGGCGTGGCACGACGAGCGCGCCGCC
>QNFN01000317.1 GCA_003645555.1 Gammaproteobacteria bacterium
AGCGCCAGCTTGGCGCCACGTTCGGCCAACTGGACCGCCATGGCGCGACCGAGACCACGACCGCCACCGGTGATGGTAATTACCTTGTCTTGCAGTTCCCTAATATCCCCTTAAAAGTACTGGTTTGCCCGGAACCACCATCTGCCCATAGCAACCGACAGCGTGGCTCCACGAAATAAATTGTGCAGTGCAACATAATAGCATCCCGGTTCCTTTCTACCAAGTCTTGCAATGACCCCGTCTGCTATGCTCGACCCCTCATCCGGGAGAGCCGTGTGGACCCATCGAACCCCTCCCCTGGCGGCCCTGCCGCGACTCCGCTGCAGACGGTCGATCTCGACCACAAGCTCACGGCCGACCAGGGTCCGATCCTGCTCAACGGCACCCAGGCCCTGCTACGTTTGCTGCTGGTACAGCGCCGTCGCGACGCCGCGGCCGGCCTGAACACCGCCGGCTACGTCTCCGGTTATCGCGGCTCGCCGCTGGGCGGTCTTGACCAGGCGTTGTGGCACACCCGGTCGCTGCTCGACGCCGCGCCGGTCCATTTCCAGCCCGGCCTCAACGAGGATCTGGCCGCCACGGCGATCTGGGGCACCCAGCAAGCACCCCAGATACCTGGAACCACGGTCGATGGCGTATTCGCACTCTGGTACGGCAAGGGACCCGGCGTCGACCGCAGCGGCGACCCGGTGCGCCATGCCAACCGCCAGGGAACCTCGCGCCTTGGCGGCGTGCTGATGGCTTTTGGCGACGACCATGGCGCCAAGTCCTCGACCGTCACCCAGCAGAGCGAGCCGCTGCTCGCCGGACTCGGCGTCCCGGTGCTCTACCCGGCCACGGTGCAGGACATCCTCGACCTCGGCCTGCACGGCTGGGCGTTGTCGCGCTTTGCCGGTACCTGGGTCGGGCTCAAGTGCACCAACGAGATCCTCGAGACCACCGCCACCGCCGATGCCGATCACGCCGGCCGCGTCCGCGTGTTGCTGCCCGATGAGGACAGCCTTCCCGGCAGCGACCGCAACGGCCGGCTGACGTTCGACCCGGTCGGCGAAGAGGCCCGGCTGGTCGAGCAGCGGCTGCCGGCGGTACACGCCTACGCCCGCGCCAATCGGCTCGATCGCATCGAGTTCGGCCAGGCCAGTGCCCAGCTCGGCATCGTCAGCGCCGGCAAGGCCGCGGTCGACCTGCGCCACGCCCTTGCGCTGCTTGGCCTCGACGAGGCCGACATGGAGCGGCACGGCATCGCCCTGTACCAGCCACGACTGATCTGGCCCCTCGAACCGACCGCGCTGACCGCTTTCGCCAGTGGCTGCGATGAACTCCTGGTGGTCGAGGAAAAACTGCCATTCCTCGAACCGCAGGTCGCCCGCGTGCTGTTCAACCTCCCGGCGGAGAATCGTCCGCGACTGCTGGGCAAACAGGACGGCAGCGGCGCGCCCCTGGTTCCCGCCCATGGCCAGCTCGACCCCGGCCTGCTGGCACGCCTTATCGGGTCTCTGCTGCTGACTCGTGACACCCCACCGGCCGGTGTCACCGAGCGACTCACGGCCCTCACCCAGCGCCGTGAGCGGAGCATCTCGGCGAGCCCGACCCAGCGCCTGCCCTACTTCTGCGCCGGCTGTCCGCACAACCGCTCGACCAAGGTGCCGGAAGGCAGTCTCGCCATGTCGGGCATCGGTTGTCACACCATGGTGCTGTGGATGGACCGTGACACCCTGCCGCCGACCCAGATGGGCGGCGAGGGGGCCAACTGGTGCGGCATCGCACCGTTCACCGACACCCCGCACGTGTTCCAGAACATCGGCGACGGCACCTACGCCCACTCCGGGCTGCTGGCGATCCGCGCCGCGGCCGCGGCCAACACGCGCATCACCTACAAGCTGCTCTACAACGATGCCGTGGCGATGACCGGCGGACAGCCGGTCGAGGGTGCGTTCAGCGTCGCCGAGATCGCCCGCCAGCTGCTCGCCGAACGGGTGCTGCGCGTGGTGGTGGTCAGCGACGAGCCGGACAAGTACCGGGGCAACCACGCACTCCCGGGCGAGGTGACGGCCCACCACCGCGACCGCCTCGATGCCGTGCAGCGCGAGCTGCGCGAGGTGCAGGGAACGACGGTGCTGATCTACGACCAGACCTGCGCCACCGAGAAGCGCCGCCGACGCAAGCGCGGCCGCCTCGTCGATCCGGCACGCACCGTAATGATCAATCCCCGCGTCTGCGAAGGCTGCGGTGACTGCTCGGTCCAGGCCAACTGCGTCGCCCTGGTGACTCGCGAAACCCCGTTCGGCCGCAATCGCCAGGTCGACCAGTCGGTCTGCAACAAGGACTACAGCTGCCTGCGCGGCTTCTGCCCGGCACTGGTGACGGTCGAAGGCGGCACCCGCCGCCGTCCGTCCGCGACCGCGCTGGACCCGGGCCTGTTCGACGGCTTGCCCATCCCGGACCGGCGCGATGACGGGGCCACGATCCTGGTCACCGGCATCGGCGGCACCGGCGTGGTCACCGTCGGCGCCCTGCTGTCGATGGCGGCCCATCTCGAAGGCCAATCGGCACAGGTGTTCGACCTGACCGGGCTGGCGCAAAAGAACGGGGCGGTATTCAGTTACCTGCGCATCGGTGGCCAGGGCGATGGCCGGCGCGCGGTGCGCCTCGGGGCCGGCGAGGCCGACCTGCTGCTCGGCTGCGACCTGGTCGTTGCCGCCAGCGACGATGCGCTTGTCACCTACGACCCCGAGCGGACGCATGCCGTGGTCAACACCAACATGGTGCCGACCGCCCAACTGCAACTCGATCCGGATGTCGATTTTCACGCGGCCGACCTGCTGGCCCGGATCGATGAGGCTACCGGTGGCCGACTCGAGGCGATCGATGCCGCCGGTCATGCCCGGCGCCTGCTCGGCGACACCATCGGCAGCAACCTGTTCCTGGTCGGTGTGGCGCTGCAACGTGGCCTGCTGCCGGTTTCATTGCCGGCCCTGGAGCAGGCGATCGAGCTCAACGGGGTCGCCGTCGAGCTCAACCTGCGGGCACTGAACCTGGGCCGGCTCGCCGCCCA
>QNFN01000318.1 GCA_003645555.1 Gammaproteobacteria bacterium
CCGGGACGGATGACCGGAGCGGAGCCCATGAAAGTGATACGCATCTCATTCGGTTGCACATCTTCGGTGCCCGGGAACCAGTTGGCGGCACTCTTGAGCCAAGGCATCGGCCGGATACCTTCAAAAAGGAGGCCCTCCTTCGAGCGCCCTCCGGGGATCCCTCCTGACAGCGCCGCCTTGATATCTTCTTGGCTGGACGGTGGTTGTACCGCAGGGGGTTCGGCAAGCGCGGTGCCTGTGATCAGGACCAAGGCGAGCATGCCCTGGGCTACAAAAAATATAGTTCGGTTCACTGGTATTTCCTCCGTGTGATCCCAGATGGTAAGGAACCTCTGATTAAGTCTGGACGAAGTATCTGGTACTTCAGAATGTTCAGATTTGAGGCGCCAAGTGCACTTAATGACTGGACTATTCTGGGCGCCAGATACGAGGTCTTGATTTGATTAGAGGTTCCTTAATGGGTGTGCCACGTCGGCACGGTAGACTGTGTATTAGTAGCTGACCATAATGATCGGGACAAGCGTTATCAGAATTCCGCAATTCCGAAGGGTGGATGACATGATCCTTGCGGTTGATGCCCGTTTCGATGATCTCGAGCAGTTCTCCGAGACGGTCCGTGACTGGGATCTCGATTTCAAGCTGCTGGATAACGGGGGTTTTTCCGGGCAGCTCAGGCAGCTCGTTTCGCCTGACATCCTGGTTGGCTACGCACGCTTCGAGCGCCGGCTCCACCAGGCCGGCGCCACTCCCGAAGGCTTCAAGACCTTCGTCATCCCCGCTAGTGGCTGCCGGGAGTTTTGGTGGCGCGGCTGCCAGGTTACCGGCAGCGAAATCCTGGCCTTTCCCTATGGCGGTGAACTGCTCAGCGCCTCGCAACCCGACTTCGAGGTCTACCTGATCTCGGTACGTGACAGCCTGCTGGTGCGCCTGGCTGAAGAACTCGGCCTGTCGGGAACCAGGCTGCTGCATGACCAGGCCGAGGTCATTCCGGTCGAAGCGGAGGTCCTTCGGGAGTTGCGGTTCCATTCGCGGTCGATACTCGGTTCAGCCGCGGGTGATCAGCAGACCGCGGATGCGCGTGTCCTGGCCGAACGGCTCATACTGCTCGCCGGTCGGTGTCACAACGCCGGCCGGCGGTTGCAGCGCAAGCGTGATCGTGCCCTGGATCATGTGGTTGAGTACCTCCGCAGCAAGGAGATGCCAACGGTCGAACTCGGGGTCCTGTGCCGTATCGGTCAGGTCAGCGAACGAACCCTGGAGTACGCGTTCAAGGAGCGTTACGGCATTACGCCGGGTGAATTCGCCAAGCGCTGGCGACTGAACACTGTGCGACGTCGGCTGCTGAAATCGGTCGATGGATCGACGCGGGTCGGTGAGGTGGCCACGAGTTGCGGCTTCTGGCATCAAAGCCAGTTTGCTGCCGACTACCGCAGGCTGTTTTCCGAGCGCCCTTCGGACACCCTTCGCCGGGGCGGGGTCGTGACGGATAGGGGTTGATCTGGACAGATCATTGCCGTTGTTGGCGAAACGGCCCTGATCGACGTTTGTGCACTGCCAAATCCGCAGGTATGATGCGCTCCCATACAGGGTGAGCATCGGTCGCCACCCGTCCCGTCGCCGTGCCGCTTCTGGCCCGCTTCGAACCCAATCAGCGAACCCCGCCTAGACCGTCCCGGCACACTGCCCGGGTAGGCCCGCTGCGGAGATCTACCCGATGTCATTTGATTCTCTCGGCCTCACGGCCGAACTGGTGCGTGCCGTCACCGAGCACGGTTACACCATCCCGACCCCGATCCAGGAAAAAGCGATCCCGTTGATCCTCGAGGGTCGCGATGTCCTCGCCGGCGCCCAGACCGGGACCGGCAAGACTGCAGGTTTTACCTTGCCGCTGCTGCAGCGACTGCAGGCTTCCCGACCCGCAGGAGGCGGCCGCCCGATTCGGGCCCTGGTGTTGACCCCGACGCGTGAACTGGCCGCTCAGGTTGCCGAGAGTGTAGAGACCTACGGTAAGCACACGCCGCAGCGTTGCGGCGTAGTCTTCGGTGGGGTCAGCATCAACCCGCAGATCACCCAGCTCAAGCGCGGTGTCGATATCCTGGTCGCGACACCGGGACGTCTGCTCGACCATGCCGGTCAGCGCACGCTCGACCTGTCGCGGGTCGAGATCCTGGTCCTTGACGAGGCCGACCGGATGCTCGACATGGGCTTCATCCACGACATCCGCAAGGTGATCGCGCTGATGCCGGCCAAGCGTCAGAACCTGCTTTTCTCGGCGACCTATTCCGACACCATCCGCCAGCTCGCCGACCGCCTGCTCGATTCGCCGGTGGAGATCGAAGTGGCACGGCGCAATATCGCCACCGACCTGGTCGAACAGGTTGTGCACCCGGTCGACCGTGACCGCAAGCGCGAGCTTCTGTCGCACCTGATCCGCACCCAGGACTGGCGTAAGGTGCTGGTTTTCACCCGCACCAAGCACGGCGCCAACCGCCTGGCCCAGCAACTCGAGCGTGACGGCATCGGCTCCTCCGCGATCCACGGCAACAAGAGCCAGGGGGCGCGGACCAAGGCCCTGGCCGACTTCAAGCAGAATCGGATCAAGGTGCTGGTGGCGACCGAAGTTGCCGCACGTGGACTGGACATCGATCAGTTGCCGCACGTGGTCAACTTCGAGCTGCCGCACGTCGCCGAGGATTACATCCACCGCATCGGCCGCACCGGGCGCGCGGGGCGCGAGGGCGAGGCGGTGTCTCTGGTCTGTGTCGACGAGCGTCAACTGCTCGCCGGCATCGAGCGCTTGCTCAAGCGCAGTTTGCCCTCACAGGTGATCGACGGTTTTGCCCCCGACCCCTCGATTCGGCCGGAACCGATCCCGAATGGTGGAGGTGGTCGAGGCCGCAAGCCGTCGCACGGTCAGCATGCCGGCCGGCGTAGCGGCACACCTTCACGGCCGCGTTCGGGCGGGCCTCGCGGTCGAGGCCCGGGTCCCGCAGGGCCGTCCGGCAATCGCCGTCACTCGGGCGGTGGCCGGCCACGTTCCGCGCG
>QNFN01000319.1 GCA_003645555.1 Gammaproteobacteria bacterium
ACCAGTTCAACACCGTCGTTTCAGCCTGCATGAAGCTGCTCAATCTGCTCGGCGGTATTGAGCCGGCCGCCGCCGGTGACGACTGGCGGTCACAGGTAGTGCACGAGGGGCTCGGCATCCTGTTGCGGCTGCTGGCACCGGTGGCGCCGCACCTCAGCCACCAGCTCTGGCGCGACCTTGGCTACGGTGAGGAGATCCTCGATGCCGGTTGGCCTACGGTTGACGAGGCGGCCCTGGTCAAGGACGAGATCGAGTTGGTGGTTCAGGTCAACGGCAAGTTGCGTGGGCAAATCCGTGTGTCGGTCGAGAGTGACCGCGAGACCATCGAGCAGGCCGCACGTGCCGATGCCAACGTGCAGCGCTTTACCGTCGGCAAGGTGGTACGCAAGGTGATCATCGTGCCCGGTCGTCTGGTCAACCTGGTCGTCACCGATGGGGGTTGAAATCCACATGCGCCGACTCATCGTGTGCGCACTCAGCCTGCTGCTCGTGGCCTGCGGCTACCAGCTACGCGGGACGGCCGAGTGGCCCGATTCCCTGGCCCGAATCCAGCTTTCCGGCGCCGGCCTGACCCCTGAATTCGAGCGCCACCTGGTGCCGGCTTTACGCCGTGCCGGGGCCCGACTGGTGGATGATTCCGCCGCGGCCACCGCTACGCTCGAGATCGTCGGGGTCGACGAGGGGCGCGATCTGCTCGCCCTCGGCGTCGGCAGCACGGTCCGTGATTTCCAGCTCGCCGTAAGCATCGACTTCCGTCTGCATGAGAAGGCGGAGACCGCATCTCCGCGTGGTGGCCGCGTCAGTGCGCAACGCGGCATCCAGACCAGCGCGACCAATGTCACCGCCGCGCTCGCCGAGGCGCGTCGGGTCCAGGGCGAGCTGCGTGACGAGGCCATCGCGGCACTGGTGCGGCGCCTCGTAGCTGGCAGGTAATTGGGCCCTGATCATGCACACCCGGCCCCAACAACTCATCGGTAATCAGCGTCTCGCCCCGGTCTACCTGGTGGCCGGAGACGAACCCTTGCAGCAGACCGAGGTGGTCGACCTGCTACGCAAGCAGGCACGGGGAGAGGGTTTCACCGAACGCGAGGTATTCGATGCCACGGTAAGCGGTTTCGACTGGCGTGAGTTGGCCGGCGCCGGTGCCAGCCTGTCGTTGTTTGCCGAACGCCGGCTGTTCGAGTTGCGTCTGGGCAGCGGCGGCATCGGCCGCGAGGGTGCCGACGCCCTGGTCGCCTACGTCGGTGATCTGCCGCCGGACGTGCTGCTGATCGCGACCTGCAACACCTACGACGCCAAGCTGAAGAAGGCCCGCTGGGTCAAGGCGTTCGACCAGGCTGGCGTGGTCGTCGAGTGCCAGTTGCCGAAGGGCGGCGAGTTGCCGAACTGGGTCACGCGGCGCATGCGTGACCGTGGCCTGGTGCCTGACCGCGAGGCGGTCGAGCTGCTGGTCGATCGGGTTGAGGGCAACCTGGTGGCCGCGGCCCAAGAGATTGATAAATTGCTGTTGCTCAATGGTGCTGGCAAGGTCAATGCCGACGCGGTATTGCGGTCCGTCACGGACAGTGCGCGTTACAGCGTGTACGATTTGGTTGACGCCACGGTTGGCGGCAAGCTGGGCCGTGGTCTGCGGGTGCTTGATGGCCTGCGCGGCGAGGGCAGTCCGCCAGCCCTGGTGCTGTGGGCCCTGACCCGCGAAGTGCGGGGCGTGTGCAGCATGGCGCGTGATGTCGCTGCCGGCCAACAGGTCCCGCGTGTGCTGGAGGCGCATCGGGTCTGGTCGTCACGCAAGCGCGTCATTGGTGACGCCCTGCGTCGTGCCGGCGATACCCACTGGGCCAACGGTCTGCGCGGCTGTGCACGGGCCGACCGGGTGATCAAGGGACGCGAACGAGGTGATGCCTGGCGGGCATTGCGCGAATTGGTAACCGCGCTGGCGGGCGGACCTGACCTGGCCGCGTGGTGATCGTGGGCAGAACCGGTGATGGTCGGCAATGGATGTCGGACTGAAGTCCGACCCACACGGAAAAACCAGGTGCCGGATCGCGGTCCGGACCACATCAGGATTCCAGGTGAAATTGATGGAACAGACGATCGAGCAGTACATGAACGGTGTCGGGCGCCGTGCCCGGGAGGCGGCGCGTGCCGTCAGCCGGGCCGAGACCGGGGCCAAGAATACGGCCCTGCTGGCGATCGCCACGGCCATTGAGGCGCAGGTCGAAATCCTGCGTGAGGCCAACGATCGGGATCTCGTGGCCGGTCGTGAATCGGGGCTCGATGCCGCACTGCTCGACCGTCTCGAACTGACGCCGGAGCGTATCGCCGACATGGCCGAGGGGTTGCGCCAGGTGGCGTCGTTGCCCGATCCGGTCGGCGAAATCGACGACCTCAGCTACCGCCCTTCGGGCATCCAGGTCGGGAAGATGCGCGTCCCGCTAGGGGTGATCGGCATCATCTACGAGTCACGCCCGAACGTCACTGCGGATGCCGCAGCACTGTGCCTGAAATCGGGCAACGCCTGCATCCTGCGTGGTGGTTCCGAGGCGTTCCACTCCAACACCGCCATCGCCGCCTGCATCCACCAGGGACTGGCCGAGGCCGGGTTGCCGGTCGACGCGGTGCAGGTGCTCGAGACCATCGATCGCGCCGCAGTCGGTGCACTGATCACCATGCCGGAATTCGTCGACGTCATCGTCCCTCGCGGGGGCAAGGGGCTTATCGAACGTATCAGCGGCGAGGCGCGAGTGCCGGTGATCAAGCATCTGCACGGTATCTGCCACGTCTATGTCGATGACCGTGCCGATGCCGACACGGCGATCGCCATCGCCGTCAACGCCAAGACCCAGCGCTACGGCACCTGTAACACCATGGAGACGCTGCTGGTTGCCGAAGACATCGCCGCGCAAGTGCTGCCGGAACTCGGCCGCCGCTACGCCGCGGCCGGGGTCGAGTTGCGTGGTTGTGACGCCAGCCGCGCGCTGCTGCCCGATTGCGGTCCGGCCAGCGACGAGGACTGGGACACCGAGTACCTGGCGCCGAT
>QNFN01000320.1 GCA_003645555.1 Gammaproteobacteria bacterium
AACCGTGCCGGTGGACGGCATTTCGGCCCGCAACGTGACGTTGCTTGCGCTGGGCAGTGGTGATGCTGACGCCGAGCTGAAACTGTTCGGTGGGACCATCGACATCAACCCCGGTGTCACCGTTGCGGCCGCGATCGACATGAGCAGTTGTGGTACCTGCGGTGGCCGCTCGGCGTTAGTTGATATCTCCGGTGATCAGCTGGCACTCAATGGCGATATTTTCGCAGGCATTGAAAGCGGGACCGGCTTCACACGGACCCAGATTTCACTCGAGGCCAACGCCGGCGACGTCATCGTCAACGGCACGGTGGCCACTCAGAACCTCGCCCAACCGGGCGCTATCGCTCGCGTGGATCTCAGCGCATTCGGCAACGTCGGCATGGGCACCAACGGTGCTATCGCTACGCGGATTATCAACGCCAGTACGTCAACTGGCGACGTGAACCTGAATAATTTCTTTGCATTCCAGGTGCTAGGAAACGCTGCGGGATCGTTCAACGTCACCGACACTGACTTTTTGAGTGTCGGGCCGATCACAGCGAGCAACATCCGCATCACCACGGGCGGGCAGCTGAGCGTCGACAACTCCCTGACCGCCTCGGGGGGGAGCCTCGGCGCAGTCGACCTGACCGGCTCGATCATCACCGTCAACAGTAGGATTGACGCGAGCAGCGCGGTGCGGCTCGACGGTGCGGGCGGTGTAACGATCAGCGACGACATCAGCGTATTGCGCCCCTCGGGCGTTGGCGTTGCGGCCATTGCGGTCCTCTCAAACGGCAACATCACCCTCAACAGCGGGGCCACACTTTCGGCCGTGCACAGCGGCTCCTTTGGTGCTGCGCAGGTCTTGCTTGGAGGCAGTGGTGGCGTGGTGAACAACATCACGTTGGGCGGCAACATCCTTGCCAGCTTCAATGGCGCCGGTTCTGGCGGTGGACAAGTCGGCCTGATCGGCTCGGGTGTCTTCCAGATCGATGGCCAGGTGCAGGCGTTCGGCGGCAGCGGCATGATCTTCATGAACAGCGCCAGTTCGGTCCAGGGCAACGGGCTTATCGAGGGCGGGCAGATCCAGGCCATGACGGCGGGTGACGTCGTGCTCGGTAACACCAAGGTGACGCAACTGCTCCTCAATGCCTCGCCGGGTCTCGTCGACGTCACCAATACAGGCGACCTGGCGTTGTTCCATTTCAACAACGACACCGCGTCCCAATACAGCGTCGATGTCACCGGCAATCTCGTACTGCCGAACAACCCGAGCTTCACCCTGCTGAGTTCCGGGGACGTCAGCCTGACGGCGACTGGCGACCTGACCGTGGCGACCAACATCACCGCAGGCAGCCAGGCACTGTTCGATGCCGGCAACTCAATGAGTCTCGGGATCCCAGCAACCCCGGTCACGATCAATGCGAACAGCATCCTCGGACTTGCGGGTGCAGGAGGCACTTTGCTGGTCAACGGCACGTTGTCCGCGAACACGGTCTACCTGCAAGCTCTCAACGACCTCATCCTGGGGGCCGGAGGGGGTAGTGGACTGGTGACCCTGACCGCGAACACATCGATGGTCCTGGCGGCATTCAACTCCATCACCAGCCTCGTCTCGCCGGGGTTCGGCCAGATCGACACCGGGGCGCTCAGCGCCTACGCGGGCAACCGCCTCGATCTCACCAACATCGACCTGATCGTACACAACGCGGTCGCCCCGGATGTCATCGACGTCACCTCGGTCGGTGATCCCGGCATGATCGCGGACCTGTTCACCCTCGGGGCGATACCAACCTCGACGGTCGATGCCAACCTCGGGCTGATTGCCGGCAACGAGCTGGTGGTCGATTTCCTCGATTTCTTCGGCGACTACATCTACCTCAAGTCGGACATCGTCACGCTCAACAACCCGGTCGGTACCTGGCTGCCTGGCAGCGAGGCTTCACCGGTGGTCAATCCTGACGTCATCGTGCAGTTGCTACCGTTCGACCAGGCCCGTGCAATCGGCATCGAGGCATTACCGCCGTCCTCACCACTAGCGGGGACGACCTACTTCACCAACAGCGGTCACTTCAGCCGCTTCCCGGGCACCTCGATCATGGCTGGAGGCAGCCTCTACGGAGGAAGTTCCACGATCGGGAGCAACGGCATCGTCAATATCGGCGGCCAGAACTTCCTGCTGACGACGACCGGCGCGGTAAGTGGAGCCGGCAACATCGTCAGCACCGGGTTGATCGGTATTGCAGGCAGTGCACCGCCTTTATTTCCGCCTCGGCCACCACCGACAACACCGCCCACGGGACCGGTTAACACCGGCGTGGTGAACACGGTGGTGCAACAGACAACCTCGCCAACTGATCCGGCGGGAAGCACGATCCCAGAAGAGACGGTGCAGTCGAACGTGCCGCCCGAGGAGCAGACCGGTACGGAAACGACCGTGCCGCCCGAGGAGCAGCCCGGTACGGAAACGACACCTGAGGGGCCAGCAGATCCCATTGCAATGCTCGAACAGCAGCCGTTGATCGGCGGCCAGGTCGAGGTCAACAACACGGTACTGACATGCCAGTGAGCCGATACGGACTGGATCGAACGCAGGGATGGCTGTTGTGAACCGAGTTCGCCACACCGCACCTCTTGTGCGGAGGCGCGAACCCTAAACGAGGACGCCACCATGAGCACAGTCCGATTCCACGAACAGACCCTCACTCGTGCGGTACGTCGTGGTATCTGGGCGGTGACATCGCTGGCGCTCCCGGGCTGGGCAATGGGCGCCCCGGTCGGTGGCCAAGTCGTGGCTGGTTCCGCGGCGATCGCCCAGGCAGGCACCAAGACCACCATCACCCAGTCGACCGCCAAGGGGGCGATCAACTGGCAGAGTTTCTCGATCGGCACCAACGAGTACGTCCAGTTCGTCCAACCGGGGAGCACCTCGGTCACCTTGAACCGGGTGGTCGGTAACGACCCGTCACAACTTCTCGGCCAGATGAGCGCCAACGGCCAGATCTTCCTGGTCAACCCGAGCGGGGTCTATTTCGGCGCCAATGCCCGCA
>QNFN01000321.1 GCA_003645555.1 Gammaproteobacteria bacterium
CCTGCTGCAGCAGGACATGGATCTCCTGGCGCAGCGGGCGTGCCGCGTCACCGTCGGCCGGCGCGCTCTCTCCGCCGGCGTTCAGCACCGCCACCGGGGCCTGCCATGCGACGGCCAGTGCCCAGAGTCGCTTGAGAAAACGGTAGCCCCCTTCGACACCGCTGTCGGACCACTCGAGCGACTGCTCCGGTGGCGCGGCAAACATGGTGAACAAGCGCACCGTATCGGCACCGTAGCGCTCGACCAGCGCCTGCGGGTCGATGCCGTTGTTCTTCGATTTCGACATCTTCTCGATGCCGCCAACAGTCACCGGTTGGCCGTCTTCATGGGCCGTCGCACCGGTGATCTTGCCCTTGTCGTCGCGCTGCACCTCGACGTCGGCCGGATTGAAAAAGGTCTTCTTGCCGGCGTCGTCACGGTAGTAGGTCTCGGCGACGACCATGCCCTGTGTCAGCAGATTGGTAAACGGCTCGTTGCAGCTGATCAGGCCGGCATCGCGCATCACCCGGGTCCAGAAGCGCGAGTAGAGCAGGTGCAGGATGGCGTGCTCGATGCCGCCGACGTACTGGTCGACCGGCATCCAGTAGTTGACCCGGTCGTCGGCCATGGCCGAGGTATTGTCGCGACAACAGTAGCGCGCGTAGTACCACGACGAGTCGACGAAGGTGTCCATGGTGTCGGTTTCACGCTGCGCCGGGGCGCCGCAGGAGGGACAGCTGGTATTGATGAAGTCGTCGCGCCGGTTCAGCGGGTTACCGTGCCCGTCTGGCACGCAGTCGTCGGGCAAAACCACCGGCAGCTGGTCGTCGGGCACCGGCACGTCGCCACAGGCGTCGCAGTGGACGATCGGGATTGGGCAGCCCCAGTAACGCTGGCGTGAGATTCCCCAGTCGCGCAGCCGGTACTGGACGCGCTTCTCACCCAATTCCTTCGCGGCGAGATCGGCGGCGATGGCATCAACCGCGTCGACATAGGCGAGGCCGTCGTACTTGCCGGAGTTGACGCAGACCCCGCGTTCTTTGTCGGCGTACCACGGCTGCCATGCATCAGTGGAGAAGCTCTCGCCCGGCACATCGATCACCTGCCTGATCGGCAGGTCGTACTTGAGAGCGAACTCGAAATCGCGCTCGTCGTGACCCGGCACCGCCATCACCGCACCATCACCGTAGCTCATCAGCACGTAGTTTCCGACCCAGACCGCGACCGGCTCACCGGTCAGCGGATGGTCAACGTACAGACCGGTCGGCATGCCCTTTTTGTCGATGGTCGCGATATCAGCCTCGGCGATGCTGCCTTGCTTGCACACCTCGATGAACGCCGCCAGCTCGGGGTTGTCGCGCGCGGCACGTTCCGCCAGCGGGTGCTCGGCGGCCACCGCGCAAAAGGTGACACCCATGATGGTGTCGGCACGGGTGGTAAAAACCCACAGCCGACCCGGCTCGCCATCGAGCTCGTAGGGGAAAGCGAAGCGCACACCATGACTGCGGCCGATCCAGTTGGCCTGCATGGTCTTGACCTGCGACGGCCAGCCGGGGAGGTCATCGAGGGATTCGAGCAGTTCATCGGCGTAGCGCGTGATCTCGAGGTAATACATCGGGATCTCGCGCTTCTCGACCAGCGCGCCGGTGCGCCAGCCGCGACCATCGATCACCTGCTCGTTGGCCAGCACGGTCTGGTCAACCGGATCCCAGTTGACGACCCCGGACTTCTTGTAGGCGAGCCCACTTTCGAGCATGCGCAGGAACAGCCACTGGTTCCAGCGGTAATACTCGGGGTGGCAGGTAGCGAGCTCACGTGACCAGTCGATGGCAAAGCCGAGCGAGCTCAGCTGATCCTTCATATAGGCGATGTTGTCGTGAGTCCACTGCGCCGGTGGCACGTTGTTGGCCATGGCCGCGTTCTCGGCCGGCAAACCGAAGGCATCCCAACCCATCGGCTGCAGCACGTTCTTGCCACGCATACGCTCGAAGCGGGAGATAACGTCACCGATGGTGTAGTTGCGAACGTGGCCCATGTGCAGGCGCCCGCTCGGGTAGGGAAACATCGACAGGCAGTAAAACTTCTCCCGCGACGTATCGTCGGAGGCCTTAAAAGTGCCGTTCGATTCCCAGCTGGCCTGGGCCTCGCGCTCAACCTGTGCGTGAAGGTACTGCTCGTCCATCGGGAGTAGCCGGATTGCCTGACAAAAGAAACAGGAAGGATACCGTAGCCCCGTTTGTGGTCACAACACGGAATCCAGCGGGCATCCCGTAGCCTGTCGTGGCTATACTTCGATCAGGGAAGACACCGCAGGAGCAGAATCATGGCGCCAGGCCGACAACCTTACGGCAGCGACCGCCTGGTCGAAGCCTACGACCGGATGCTCGAACGCATCCATGATGCCGTCAAGCATACCGGCGAGGAAGCCGTGCCGGTACTGAAGAAGCAGATCGAGCACGCCCGCGAGACCGCCATCGAGCTCGGTGAGCTGACCCGCGAAGAAGCGGAGAAGATCGGTGAGTACCTGCGTCGGGATACCGAGGAGGCGGCCCGTTACCTGGCCGAGACCCGGCAGGATTTCCGTGACTGGTTCCGCTTCGACCTGAAACTGGTCGAACAGCGCTTCCTGCAAATGTTCGAATTGATGGTCGACCGGACCCAGACCGAACTCGACCGGCTTGCCGATCGCGCCAAGGGAATCGAGGAGTTGCATACCGGTGAGGTCTCCGCGCCCGGCACGCTCTACTGCACCGGCTGTGGCAGCGAGCTCCACTTTCACAAGACCGGGCGCATTCCACCGTGCCCGAAGTGCCACAAGACGACCTACCGGCGGTTTCCCGACGAGAGCGAAGCGGCGTCGGACTGAAGCCCTGCCCGCATCTCCGGTCAGCACCAATCTTCTGTAGGTCGGGCTTCAGCCCGACACGGACGTATCGAGGCGCCTCAGTTCGTCGGACTGAAGTCCGACATACAGAAAGATCCCGTAACGGTGGGGAATTTGTAGGTCGGGCTTCAGCCCGACACGGACGTATCGAGGCGCCTCAGTTCGTC
>QNFN01000322.1 GCA_003645555.1 Gammaproteobacteria bacterium
CAACCCGTGTGCTGCGAAGAATCCGTGTGCGGCCAACCCGTGTGCGGCAAAGAACCCATGCGCAGCAAAAAACCCGTGTGCAGCCAAGAATCCGTGTGCAGCGAAAAATCCGTGTGCGGCAAAGAACCCATGCGCAGCCAAATAATGAGTGTGAATCTGAGCACTTTCCTGACCCTGCCAGACCAGTCTAAGGAGTCCTGAATATGCCATCTCTCCGTCTGTTCCTCTGTACCGCCGCGCTGGCGTTTGCCACGGTCTCGCCAGTGCAAGCCATGTACCACGGTGGTGCGAAGAACCCATGCGCGGCAAAGAACCCGTGTGCGGCCAAGAACCCATGCGCAGCTAACCCATGTGCGGCCAAGAACCCGTGTGCAGCGAAGAACCCCTGTGCGGCGAAGAACCCCTGTGCGGCGAAGGCCAGCCAGGACTTCAACCGGCCGAAGGGCACCTCGCTCTACACGGCCGGCAGCAAGAAGGATCTGACGGCCATGGGCAAAAAGCTCTGGAGTGACAGTTCACTCGGTACCAGTGGTCTGGCCTGCAGTTCTTGCCATTCCAACAACCAGAACTTCAGCGCCAGCTTCGCTAAGCCCTATCCGCACATGGTTGCCATGACCAACTCTGCGGGCATGGGTCAGGTGGGCCTCGACGAGATGGTGCAGTTCTGTATCGCCACGCCAATGGCCGGCAAGATCCTGCCGTGGGATTCGAAGGAACTGGGCGCACTGACCGCCTACACAGGTGAAGTACAGAAGGGGTTCATGAAAATGGTTGCGGCCAACCCGTGTGCAGCAAAGAATCCATGCGCAGCAAATCCCTGTGCAGCAAAGAACCCCTGTGCAGCGAGAAATCCCTGTGCAGCAAAGAACCCTTGCGCGGCAAAGAATCCCTGCGCGGCAAAAAAAGGGTACTGAACCGGCTAACGGCCAATGATATTGCACTGGCCGATGACCGTCCCACGACGAGGGCGGCGGTGGAGAGCCGCCGCCCTCGTCACACTTCTGCTACTGCTTGTGGCTCAGGTCCAGGCCGATGCGGTCGATGATTTCCTGGCCAGGCACTGGACGCGGCCGTTGCCGCTACAGGGTGATTCGCCACCAGCCTGGACTGACCTGGAATCCTCTCTTGCTCCGGCCGATTGCGGCCAGTGTCATGCCGACCAGTACGCGCAGTGGCGTGATTCGTTCCACGCACATGGGATGGGACCGGGGCTGCTTGGCCAACTGCGTGACTATGCCGCCGACGACCGCGAGGGGCACCAGGCTTGTCTGCGTTGTCATGCCCCGCTCGCCGAACAGGCCGATGCGCTCGTTGCCGAGCTTGCGGGCAAGGATCCCGAAGGGCGTGGTCTGCATCGCCAGGGCCTGGTCTGTGCTGGATGCCATGTACGCCAGCACACACGTTACGGTCCGCCACGACGCGACGGCAGTACACCGCAACCCGGCGAGACCTTGCCACACGCTGGATGGCAATCGACCCCGGCTTTTCAGGACGCCCGTTTTTGTGGCGCCTGTCACCAGTTTGACGACGATGGCTATGCGCTGGAAGGCAAGCTACTCGAGAATACCTTTACCGAATGGCAGGCAAGCCGCTACGCGCGCGAAGGGGTCACTTGCCAGAATTGCCACATGCCGGATCGCCAGCACCTCTGGCGCGGTATTCACGATGCCGAGACGACCCGCCAGGGTGTGACCATCGAGCCCCTCGGGCTGACCGTCGATGGCAACGGCATCAACAGTGGACTGGTGGTCCGCAATACGGGCACTGGCCACCACTTTCCGACCTACCTGACGCCAAGGATCGTGTTCGAGGCTTTCCAGGTCGATGCTGACGGTCAGGAGATCGCAGACACCCGGGTCGAGTGGTGGATCGCCCGTGCGGTGGCACTCGATTTGTCGCAGGAACTGTTCGACTCACGTATCCCCGTCGATGAGGAAATGGAACTTGCCTACGCTATGCCTCGCACCGCCGGCACCATGGCCCTGCAAATGCAACTTCGAGTCGAACCCGACGCGTTTTACACCGATTTCTACAGGTCCGTGCTCGAAAGTGGGAACGTGAGCGGCTTCGCCATGGTCGAACTCGAGGAGGCGCTGAGTGCATCTCTTGCTTCCCACTACACGCTATACGAAACCCGGCTGGCACTGCCACGCTGAAACCGGATGGCGAGGAGACCCATCATGAGCACGTCACGATCCCGTTCTCTCCGTCTCGTGGCATCACTGCTGGCCTTGCTGTCCGGTACTGCGTTCGCCGCCGCCGGCCCGACGGTGATCGAGTTGAACCAGGTGCCGTGCCAGTTCCTCGAGTCGGAGGGTGGTATCGACCGCGGCTACCAGAGTCGCAAGGCCGACGACTGCGTCGCCATCAACGACCGCACCGCAGATGACCGCCTGGCCGAGGCGGAACCGATGGTTCTTGCACCTGGTGAATACATTTTTCGCGTCAGCAATCGCAACGTGCCCTACGTGTTGGGCTTCTGGTTGCGTGGCGATGGCCTGTTGGCCAGGGCGACGCTACCGAGCGTTTCCGGTGGCGGCCTGGCGACCGGCAAGACCCAGGACTATCGCATCACCCTCGAGCCGGGTGAGTACGTCTACTCCTGCCCGCTGAATCCAACCCCGGACTACCCGCTGGTCGTGCGCGAGTAGGCCGCACGCGAAGCGCGAAATGACCGCCACCGCCATTGGTGAACTCCCCACGCCGTGGCGCAGGCAACGTGGGGTGTTGAGCGTGGCCGCGCTGCTCGCCGTGGTTGGGCTCGTCGGTTTGCAGGAGTCCGGCACCCGCCTGCCATGGCTGTGGCTGGCCGGAATCGCGCTCGGCTTTACCCTCTATCACGCCGCTTTCGGCTTTACCGGCGCCTACCGTGCCCTGTTCCTCGGTCGCGGCAGCGGCGGGGGCCAGGCGCAGCTGGGCAGGGTGGCGCGGGCAACGCTGCTGTTCGCACCGCTGTTCGCGCAGGGTGCCACGCTCGGGC
>QNFN01000323.1 GCA_003645555.1 Gammaproteobacteria bacterium
ACAAGACCAGCATGGTCGTCAACGGTTGCGATGCCTTCACCTTTCGCGCCGGACTGATCACTATCAAGGACACCTACCTCAAGGCACGCACATAATCGATCCGCCATATCGCCAGTTCACCAGTTCCCAAAGGTCTAGCCATGCCCGAAATGCTCAAGTCATTCGATCCATCCAGTGGCGAGATCGTCGGCGAGGTTCCGATCACGCCCGCCGACACCATCCCATCGATTGTCACGCGAGCGCATGAAGCCAACCGTGCATGGCGAGACATCCCGACCGCTGAACGGGCCGCCCGGCTCAAACAGGCCGGTCAGCGCCTGGTGGAACGCGCCGAAGAACTTGGCGCTCTACTCAGCAGGGAGATGGGCAAACCGCGCAAATACGGCATTGGTGAAGTCAGCTACTGCGGGAGTTCACTCTCTGGCAAGATCGATGAAATCGTCGCGGCACTGGAACCGCAGGTCTCCGACGGTGGCTCAATCGAATCGACCGTGTACTACGACCCGTTTGGCGTCTGCGGCGTTATCAGCCCGTGGAATTACCCGATGTCGATGCCACAGTGGATGGTTATACCGGCACTGGTGGCTGGCAACAGCGTGGTGCTGAAACCGTCGGAAGAGACACCGCTGATCGCCCAGGCCTATGCCGACGTTCTGAACGATTTCCTGCCTGCAGGCGTGCTACAGGTGATCCATGGCGCCGACGTCCAGGGCAAGGCCCTGGTCCAGGCCGACGTCCAGGTGATCGCCTTCACCGGCTCACGCACGGCCGGCATCAACATCATGGGCGCGGCGGCACGAGACCTGAAACGACTGGTACTGGAACTCGGTGGCAAGGATCCCCTGCTCGTCCTCGATGATGCAGACATAACCAAGGCCGCGGCCATGGCAGTGGAAAACAGTTTCGAGAACTCGGGGCAGATGTGCGTATCGGTTGAACGCATCTACGTCGCCGAACCGGTCGCCGAGGCATTCGAACAGCAGGTCGCTGAGTTGAGTGGCAAGATCAAGGTCGGCGCCTGGGATGATGAAGAGGCCGATCTCGGGCCAATGATCAATGCCCGCCAGCGTGACCACGTGATTGCCCAGATCCAGGATGCCGTCACCAAGGGGGCGCGGGTCCTGTGTGGTGGAACCGATCACCCGCCAGGCTATATCTCACCTACCGTACTCGCGGATGTGACCGACGACATGACGATCATGCAGGAGGAGACCTTCGGGCCCGTGGCCTGCATTACCCGTTTTACTGACATCGACGAGGCAGTACGCCGTGCCAACAGCGGGGTCTACGGGCTGGGTGCAGCGGTCTTCGGCCAAGACGAGACACGCGCCAACGCCGTGGCCCGACGCCTCGATGCCGGCATGATCGGCGTCAACAAGAGCTGTTTCGCTACCGGCGATTCACCCTGGGTAGGTGCCAAACAGAGCGGTTACGGCTTCCACGGCTCTGCCGCGGGTCACCGCCAGTTCGCCCAGTGCCGGGTGGTCACGCGCGTCAAGTGATCCTGGGCGGGCGCACCCGGGCATGGCGCCTGATGGCCGCCAGCCCGCTTGTGCCTCACCAGGTCAATCGGGGAAGTCGGCGGCGTTTTTCTCGATCCATTCCAGGGCCGCCTCTTCGCTGGTCAGGCTCCTGCCGTCGCGTTCAAGGATTTCGCGCCGGTACTCTTCAATATGGCAGACCTGTTCCACCATCCGCACCTTGTACTCGTCGTCCGCCCTCGCGAACTCCACACCGACTTCGTAACAGGCCTCCGCGGCACGGCACCAGCTGACTACGCCGTGGGCTTGAAATGCGGGGTCCTCTATGGGGATGGAAATCTGGACACCGGCACCTTCCGGCAAGGCAATTTTTGACCAGAAGCAGAGGCCACCGTGGCTGATGTTGCGGAGATGATCCCGGTCACCCACGGCGACGTCATCGATTCGGTAATCGATGGGAATGCCGGAAGGGTGCCGAATGTAGTGACGCATCGTGAGATCTCGACCGCCCACACCTAGATCGGTTCAATATAGCAGCGTGACCGATTCCATCCTGTCATACGGATGACCGGGTATTGCCACCCTTGCCTGACGATCCTTCCCCATGTAAACGAATCACCGTGGCATCGTAACGGAAATCGACAACGTGGTGACTCTAGGCCAATCTGGTGTTGCTGTGCCCTTGCCTGAAAGGATGGAGAGATGAGCACCACCCAACGATCCCGGCATCACTACCGGCGCGTAGATGAAACCGATCCCGAGCAAATATTCATTGCTTGCTGCCCATGCTGCCTGGCATGGGTTTAGATCAGTCTCTCGTAGGTTGACCTGATGACCGGTGACGCATGGCGGCTGTGGCTTTTCACCGGCATCGCGCTGGGTGCGGTCGTCGTCACGCTGTCGATCCCACCTGTCGCCCAGGATCCTGCTTACCACCAGTTCGCTGACACCCGCGCCCTGCTTGGACTCGAAAATTTCTGGAATGTCGTGAGCAACTTCGCATTCTTCGTCGTCGGACTCGGCGGCCTGTTCGTGATCGGTAACGCCGACGAAAGGTCTCGGGCATCCGCCGCGGAATGGGTATTCTGCATCGGCGTACTGCTGATCGGTCCGGGTTCGGCCTGGTACCACCTTGACCCGACTACGCCGACACTCTTCTGGGACCGCCTGCCAATGAGCATGGCCTTCATGGCGCTGCTCTCGGCCCTGCTTGGCGACGCTCTCTCTCCCGCCTGGGGTCGATTCAGTCTCTGGCCATTGCTGCTGCTGGGAGTAACGTCGGTGCTCTACTGGGCCACCACCGAGCAGTCAGGTGCGGGCGACGTTCGTTTCTACGCCCTGGTTCAATTTCTGCCCATGGTGCTGATCCCGTTACTGCTGGCGGTGTACGGAACCCACCGCTACCGGACGCTGCCCGTCTGGCTGGCACTCGCCTGCTACGCGCTGGCCAAGGGAGCCGAGGTGAGCGACCACCTGATCATGGAAACGACCGGCATGG
>QNFN01000324.1 GCA_003645555.1 Gammaproteobacteria bacterium
GACCGAAATCGACCATGAAATCGAGCCATTTGAATCCGCGGTTGGCGAACGGGTTGAAGACCCGCACCTCGAAGTTGGGATGGCTGTCGAGCGCGGCAAGCCCTGGGTCGTGATTGACCGCCTGGATGTCATCGATCAGGAGGCGCACGCGCACGCCGCGATCGGCGGCGGCGAGCAGGGCCTGGATGAACACGTGGCCGGTGGTATCGCCGACGATGAAGTAGTACTGGGCGTCGATACTGCGCTCGGCGGTGTCGGCGAGGTAGATGCGCGCACCAATCGCCTCCAGGCCCGAATTCAGCAGGTAGAGTCCGGACAGGCCCGGGTTGGCCGCGGCCTGGTCGGCGAACAGCGAGCCGAGCTCGGTTTCTCTGGTGTCCTCGATGGCGTAGGAGGGTGTTTTGTCGATCTCCTTCGGGAGTGAAGCACAGCCGGCAAGGACCAGCATGATGATGATGGCGGCAAAGGCGCGATGCGCCCTGTTTTGAAGGGTGAGGGCCGAGGTTGGTGAAGGAATGGAGTGGATCATTGCAGGGTGGCTGGTGCCGCGTTCATGTGCCCGTGCTGTTGCCGGGGAGTCTAGCTGTATCGGCACGGGCGGTCAGTAGTGAGGGAGACGTGTTATTACGGCCCATGGGTGGAGATGTAGATGCCCGCCAGTTGCGTATAATCGACGCTTTCGCCTGGATTGGCCCCATATCATGCTCACCGCCACTACATTCCCGATCGATGTAACCACCATCGAGGCGGCAACCCGCTGCGAGAAGGGGCAGACGTGCCTCGTAGGAAAGCCCAAGTGCAGCGTCAGCGCCGAACTCTCTTCCGCGGAAGCGCTGGTGGTCCACTGTAAAGAGATCGGGCCGTGTGCCTACAAGACCGGGAGCTACCGGACCAGTGGAGGTACGGAGTCGTCGATCTGTTCCTGCCCGGTGCGGATCGAGTTCCACCGGCGTCACGGTATCTGATCGCGGCCCGCGGCCACCACGTCACCTGGATGCGAAACGGAAACGGCGGCAGGGTGTCGCCCTGCCGCCGCCGTATGGTCGTGTCCCTGGTGGCTACTCGGTCGGGAAGTCGACCACCTTCTCGATATTGGCCTCTACCGCCACCTCGGCCTGGTCGCCGAAGATCACCGTGTCGTCGTTGTCCTCAAGAGGGTGGTCGATCTCGGCATCGCAGGTCAGTCCCAGCGTGTAGTCGCCCGGGACTAGGAAGCCGAGGATGTAGCTCCACGCGATGACGGTCTCGTCCACGACCACCGGTTCCAGGTTGGCGCTGGAGATCGGCTCTGGGCCATCAGCTTCGTCGAGGTCATCCGCAGGGGCCATTTCATCGATGTCATCGAGCGGTGAAAACGGTCCCGGAAAGGCGTAGACCGCACAAGTGGCGCCCTCCTGGTCGGAGAGGCTTTCGACCAGGTCGGTGGTCACCGTGCCACTGATCGAGCCCACCTCGATGTTGACGATGCGGATGACCGGGCGCAGGCGGTAGTAGGGATCGCCCTTGTTGACGAACACTGATCTGCGCGCATCCCAGTCGATGGTGAATTCGGACAGGCCACCGGGGGCGACCACCACCTTGCTGTCAGCGGCGTTGAGTTTGAGGCCGCTCTGGTCACCGCTCGGAATAAACAGCGGCACGTCATCATCATCGGGAGTCGGGCCGTCGCCGGTCATGTCCACGTAGGATAAGAGCTCGGTGCGCGACGACTGCACGCTCAGGCGGATCCAGTTGTAGCTTCCAGCCGGGACCTCTTTCTCCACAATCAGAGGCTCGCTGACGTAGCCGGTCAGCGACAGCAGATCGATCACCATCGGTGGATCGATAACGTGCTGGATCGCCGGTCCGTCCTGCGGTTTCAGCTCGACGCCGTCGAAGGTGATCCACACCTTCGCCTTTTCCGGCAGGCCGGCGATCTGGGCATCGGTGATCGCCAGGCTCAGTGAGCCGGTCTGGGCCGTGGAACCACCACCACCTCCGCCACCGCATGAGGCCAGGGCTACGGCCGCTGCAAGTGCGGCACCACCGATGAGGGTTGAGCGGTAGGTGGGATTCATGACGGTTCTCCTTGTCTTGAACAGCAGGCAGTGACTATGCCAGGGACATTCCTGTAACTGTTGCAAGTCTAGTGATTGTCAGCCCGATGGCACATTGCCCCGTGGGCCAGTCACCTGGCATGGCCACTTTTATGCATTTGGCGTAGTGAGTCTAGGCAAATGCCTGAATTTCTTCCCATTCTGTGAACAGCGTCACACTCTGACTGCGACCGGGTGCAAGGCTTTGACGGAGACGCGCTGCCAGACTTGTCACCAACAAAGCGGTGGAGGCCAGACCATGACTATGTCGATGACAATGAAAATCCTGCGAGTTGTGCTCGCCTTGCTGATCGCCGTGCTATTTGTGGATTCCATCGGTACGGATCCGGGAACGGCCCACTACCTGTTTGACTCGTTCGGAGGCTACAAGGAGGTGGTGGTGGCCGGGTTGGTGGCTTGGCTGGTCTACCCGATGTTCAACGTCTCACTCTGAATCGGCTGGCACCCTCCCGCCAGCCGTAGGTGCACCAGGCACCACAACCGCTCGAGCCACGGATGGCCCGAGCGGTTCTTTTTCGGTCGCCAGATCGGTAACTCAGTGGTTTGCATCCGCGGCGCCCGCCGTACGCTCGTCCCTTGCCAGTGCCTCGAAGTCCTGCGCTTCCCCAGCATCGAGATGCCGGCCTGGCCAGGGCAGCAGGCCTGGGACCCGTTTGCGGTAACGACGGTAGGCTTCGCCGTGAAACATGATCAGCTTGCTCTCCTCGAGGCGTGAACCGATTATGAAATAGCCAGTTGCGAGCAGGGCGCTCAGCAGTCGGGCCGCGTCCATGTCCCGGCTCCAGATCAGCAACAGCGCACACAGGTACCAGGGGTGGCGGACAAACCGGTGCTGTGTCGTGATGTGCAGCGTCGCCTCATCCTCGATCCCGGC
>QNFN01000325.1 GCA_003645555.1 Gammaproteobacteria bacterium
AGCACCGTGGTGCTGTTGGCGACGCGGGAGTTCATGCGCGGGGGCCATGCCAGCGCACTGGTTAGCCTGCCACGCTTCCATCATCAGTACCTGCCCGATCGCGTGGAGTTCGAACCCGCTGCCTGGAGTGAAGTGCGGGCTCAGGCGCTCGAGCAGCGCGGCCATGAAGTGGTCCGTGCCGAGCGCACCTGGGGTGATATGCAGGCGGTGATCTGGGATCGTGCACAAGGTCGGGTCGAAGCCGCCAGCGACCCGCGCGGTGGTGGCCTGGCCGAGGTGCGCTGAACGGTCGCTGCGTTGACCGGCCGGATGGCCGGGACTATGGTCGCCAGAGCGCATCGATCACGGACCGACTTCGTGCCACCGAATCCCCGCCAGGCTACCGCCTACTATGCCTTCACCGTGTTCGCCAGTTCAGCAATACTGCTGGTGCTGGAGATCGTTGCCGGGCGCCTGATCGCTCCCTACGTCGGCGCCTCGCTCTACACCTGGACGTCGATCATTGGCGTCATTCTGGGCGGCCTGTCACTCGGCAACTGGCTAGGTGGACGGCTGGCTGATCGTGGTGCCGGGCCGGTCACTGCCGGTGTGGTGTTGCTGCTCTCCGGTCTCGCCGCGCTTGCTATCCTCTGGGTGCTGACACTGGTCGCACCCCTGTTGCAGGCGAGTCGGCTCGGGTTACTCAGCATCAGCTTCCTGTTCGTTGCCACGCTGTTTTTCCTGCCAGCCCTCGGCCTTGGGGTGATCACGCCCTTGTTGACCACGCTGGCACTGGCACTGGATGCACGCACCGGGCAGGTGGTCGGTCGGATGCACGCGCTGGCAGCGCTCGGCAGCATTCTCGGCACCTTTGTTACCGGTTACTGGCTGGTACAGCAGTTCGGTTCACGCGTGATCGTGCTCGGCAGCGGCGTGGTACTTATCATGTTGGCCGTGCCGTTACTGGCCCGGCGCGGTCGATTCGCGTTACTGGGCGCCACCGTCGGTGCTGTCGTGTTGGTCGCGGTGGCGCGGGCGAACAACGGCCTCACCAGTCCGTGCGACGTGGAGAGCGCCTACTTCTGCATTCGTGTCGTCGATGACAGTCAGGCCGCGCCATGGGGTGAGGCACGTACGCTGGTGCTCGACCATCTGGTGCACGGCATCAACCACCGTCAGGAGCCGCGCCTGCTGGTCGCGCCCTACGTGCAACTGATCGATGAACTGATCGGGCAATCCCTGGATACCGGAGCAGGTGAGGCCTTCTTCTACGCTGGTGGCGGCGCTTACACATTACCTCGTGCCCTGCGTGCCGATCATCCACGGGCCACCCATGTCGTGGCCGAACTCGATCCGGCCGTCACGTTGACCGCGGAAGCGGCACTGTTCCTCGATCCGGACGGACTCGAGATCCTGCACCAAGATGCCAGGGTTGCACTCTGGCATCAGCCTGCGTCCCACTTCGATTCGGTAATCTCCGACGTCTTCCATGATCTGTCGGTCCCCTACCACTTGCTGACCCAGGAATACTTTTCGCTGGCGCACTCACGCCTGAAGCCGGGTGGCCTGCTGGTGATGAACGTGGTCGATGCCTGGCCCGATGCGCATCTGGTGGCAAGTGTGCTCGACACGTTACGCAGCGTATTCACCAATGCGGATGCCTGGCTCGAGGAAGCGCCAGCCGGTGGCCTGCGCCACACGTTCGTACTCGCGGCCAGCGACAGTCCATTGCCAGAGGGACGCATCACGGCTCGGCGGGGACTGCCGCGGCGCTGGCAACCTGTCGGGATGCGGCTGGCGGCGGTGGCTCGCGGCGACCGTGAGTTACTGCGTGATGACTACGTTCCGGTCGAACGCCTGCTGGCGCCACTGTTGCTGACGGAGATGGGGCGATGAAATGCCGGGTTCAGCACTGCTCCCAAGGCAGGTCGGCATGCCGCCAGCCACCGAGCGTACTGCGGTGGTGGTCGTCGTCAAGTTCACCCTCGAAGCCTTCGAGAACGTTGTAGACCTTTTTGAAGTCGGCTTCGAGGAGTTTGCGACCGGCTTCGATGGAGCGCTTGCCACTGCGGCAGATCAGGATGATCGGCGCCCCTCCGTTCTCACCGTCAGAGATTGCGCCGCCGAGCATCAGTTCGCGCACTCGGCGCACGAAATCGGGATTGATGGTCCAGTCCGGTTCGTCGAGCCAGGGTATGTGAATCGACCCCTTCGGGTGGCCGACAAAAAGGTACTCCATGGTCGAACGGATATCGACGAGGACGGCACGCGGTTCCTGTTGCAACAGTTCCCAGGCCTGGTTGGGGTTGAGGTGGTTCAGTTCGGCCTCGCTCATAATCGGGCTCCTGTGGGGTGCATAGCACACGGCATACAGTGAATGTCAGCAAGTTTAAGCCAGCCCGGGGCATGCCGTCGCTGTCGGGCGCTTGCCGGTTAGTGAGCGCCACGGCTAAGGTGCGCTCATGACCGCATCTGAGACCCGGCATGAGACCGTATCGGAGCAGAACCCGAGTGGTTGGGGCCGCGTGGCGTCAGGCGTACTGGCCATGGCTGGTCTGTTGCCACTGTCGTGGGCACATGCCCTGGGAGCCGGACTCGGCGAAATAATCTACCTGCGCCATGGTCGGACCCGACGCACCGTTGAGACCAATCTGGCGCTCTGCTTCCCTGACCTTGACTCGGCAACACGGGCCCGGCTGGTCCGGCAGACGCTGCGCGAGACCGGCAAGGCGGTGCTCGAACTCGGTGCGATCTGGGGCTGGTCCGGTGCCCGGCTTGGACGCTGCTTCGTTGACACCGAGGGTATCGAACTGCTCGCCGAGGGTCGTCGGCGTGGCAACGGGTTATTGATTGCCGCGCCACATCTTGGCTGTTGGGAGATGACCAGCCACTACGCTCAGTTGCACGGTTACCGTCTGACCGCACTCTATCGACCACCTCGGCAGCGTGCACTGGCGCCGTTGATCCGCACCCGCCGCCAACGCCTGGGG
>QNFN01000326.1 GCA_003645555.1 Gammaproteobacteria bacterium
AGCTTTGTTACCATCAATATGAATTGATCGCTAATGATTACAACGAGTTGCGATATGGCATGCCAATTGTCTGAACGTTTCGATAAAGTTCCTAAAGAGCCGCTGGTTTCTTCCGGGCGAAGTGAGGGTCCCTGACCCGAACCGGCTCACCGGGAAAGAGCGCATCACCCATGGAACAGCTGCCCGCCGACATCCTGGCCCTGGTTGCCGTCGTCTTCGCGCTCAGCCTGCGCCACGGGCTCGATGCCGACCACATCGCGGCGGTCGACGGGCTGGCCCGCGCCAACAGCGAAGCCAATCCCCGGCTGGCACGCTGGGCCGGGGCCTGGTTCTCGTTCGGTCACGGCATCGTGGTGACGCTGGTGGCCATCACCATCGGCCTGTTCAGTGAGCGCTGGATCGTGCCGGGCTGGATCGACACCTTTGGCACCGGATTTTCGATCGTCATCCTCTGCCTGCTCGGCGCCCTGAACCTGTACGGCATCCTGACCGCGGCACCGCAGGAGACCATCCGGCCGCTCGGCCTGCGTAGCGGCTGGCTGCTGCGACTGCTGACGGCGCGTCACCCGGCCAGCGTCGTGCTGCTCGGTGCGCTGTTCGCGCTGTCATTCGACACCCTGACCCTGACCGTCACGTTCTCGGTTGCCGCCTCCGGCCTCGGCGGCTGGCAGATCGCCGCTTGTCTCGGCCTGCTGTTCATGGCCGGCATGGCGATCACCGATGGCATCAACGGTTTCTGGATCGCCCGATTGCTGAACCGGGCCGACCATCGCGCACGGGTCGTCTCACGCTTCGTCGGTCTGGTCATCGTCAAGCTGACCTTCCTGGTGGCCCTGGTCGCCCTGCTCGGTCTGCTGGTACCAACCGCCGGTGACTGGATCAAAGACCACGCGCTCTGGCTCAGCCTCACCATCCCGGCACTGGTCCTGGCCAGTTTCCTCCTCGCGACCCGACTTGCCGACGACCAGCGTGCAGGTGCGGTGAACTGACCCCGATCCGTCGTCACCTGGCGGTCGTCGACAGTTACAATGAGTTGATGGACGCCCTACTGCACCTCTTCACCTGGTATCCCCTGTTCGCCGTACCGGCCGGCATCGGCTGGGGCGCGGTCTATGTCGCCGGCGGCAAAAGTTTCGACCTGCAACTTGGCGACAAAGCACTGATGATCGCCCCGTGGCTGGCACTGAACCTGGCCAGCATGCTCTGGCCCGGAGAAAAAACGCTGGCCAACCTGCTCGAGGTGACGGTAATCGCCATCGCCGTGCCGTTGGCGATGCTGCTACGGGTAGTCATTGGACGCGTGGCCGACCAGGCACGCCTCGCCCGGCAGTTGGCGATCGGCGTCAGCATCCTCGCCGTGCTGCTCTGGCTGCTGGTGCCGGTCATCCCGATCGGTGGGCCGGGTCTCGAGTTCCAGTGACATCCACTCCCAAACCGGCGGCCGACCCGTCGCGTTACCGCTCAGACCTGATCGAGGCCCGCGTCATCACGCTAATAGAGATGGCACGCACGGCAGGCTGGCCGGTGCGTCGCTGGGATTGCCGTCACGACCTGCGCGGTCGCATCGCTGGCCAGGCATGGCCGGGTGACAGTCTGCTGCGTTTCAACCCGGTCCTCGGCGCCGAGAACTGGGATGACTTCCTGTACAACACCGTCGCCCACGAGGTGGCTCACCTGCTCGCCTGCTGGCGCGAGGGCGGTGCCGCACTTGGCCACGGGCCGGCCTGGCGTGAGGCCATGGCGTTGTTCGGCTGCGAGCCACGCCGCTGCCACGGTTACGACACCCGCAACAGCGAGGCGTGGCGCCAGCGCCGCTGGCCCTACCGTTGCCGTTGCCCTGAACCGCACTTGCTGACCACCACCCGTCACAACCGCGTGCAGAAAAAGCACTGGACCTACCACTGCCGTGCCTGCGGCGAGCGTCTCGAATTCGCCGGCTGACCGGAGCGGACCCTACTTCGGTTTCCGTAACGCCAGCACCTGCCGCATCAGTTCCGGATCGTCCCATTCGCGGCCGCCGATCGCCTGGTAGGCGACCCGCCCCTCAGGATCGACGATAAACGTCGACGGCAGGCCACGCACCGGCCACTGCCCGACAACCGTGCCGTCGTGATCGAGCAACAGCGGGAACTCGACCGGGTAGTTGGCTGTGAACGGGAAGATCACCTCCTCATCTTCGCCGACGTTGATCGCCACCATCGCCACACCCTGGCCCCGGAACTGGAGCCAGGCACGCTGCATCGACGGCATCTCATCACGACACGGCGGGCACCAGGTCGCCCAGAAGTTGACGATCACCGGGCGGCCACGCAGTTCGGACAAACGGCGTGTCGCACCGTCCATGTCGACCAAGGCAAAGTCAGGCGCCTCGGGTCGCGGCTCGACCGGAGTCAGCGTCTGCTGCGTTGTTGCCGCGACGACCAATAGCGGTACCAGCCATACGGCTGCAAACAAGGACGTGCACCTCGTCAATAGACTCTGCACTAGCGATCCTCGGCACAGGAGATGCCGGTCATCTCCAGGTTCTTGGTCTGGCCGTCACGACGCCACCCGATATGCAGATCGAAGGTCTCTCCGGCGGGCAGATCCAGGGTCAGCATGCCCATGTTCCAGTCACCCGGCGCAAAGGTCTGCGACGTCGGAAACAGCGCCCAGCGAAACGCGATCCGCGGGGCCTGGCCGGTGTCGCGGCTCTGCCATTCCGTATCCCACGAGGCCGCGGTCCGCGGTGTCCCAGACTCCATCCCGTCGCGCAAGACACGCCAGTCCGTGATGTCGACCTCCAGCGGTTCATCGGCTTCGGCCTCGTTGCGGACCACGGTCTGGAATACACAGAAACCGGCGATGCGCTCGCTCTGCTCGGCCGTGAAGCCACGCCCCTGGGAGAAGGCGCGCAACTGGTACGGCCGCAGATGGCTCAACGCGAGCCGGGACTGGCCGCCATGCGACTTCCACGAAGTCAGACGGG
>QNFN01000327.1 GCA_003645555.1 Gammaproteobacteria bacterium
CGTCAGCCCGCCTCGGAAACCAGCGAAACGGCGACCCAGGTCGACCGCATGGCGGAGATCATCGAATACCAGTTGCAGCGCGCGGCGACGGCCGGTCGGCGCCCGCTCGCCGCACCTACGGCACTGGCGCCGATTCTCACCAGGGTCGTCACCTCGCTGGACAAGGTACACCACCGCAAGTGAGTCCGGTGCCCGATCGACATCGCCGCCGGGGCCCGCTATCGGGCCGAAGCGGGTGACCTCTACGAACTGGTCGGTAACCTGCTCGACAACGCGTACAAGTGGTGTGATTCACGAGTCGCCGTTACCGCCTGGCACCCCGCGACAGAAGCTGGCAACGGAAACGAATTGTGCCTGTGGATCGAGGACGACGGACCCGGCTTGCCCGAAGAGTTGAGTGTCGAACTCCCCGTCCGTGGTCAGCGTGCCGACAGTGCCACCCCTGGACACGGCATCGGCCTGGCGATGGTTGCCGACCTGGTCGCCGCTTACGGTGGCTCGCTGGAAGCGGGCCGTGGCAACCTCGGCGGTGCTCGCATCGAGGTGCGATTACCTGCCTGAAATGCTGCAGGCCCCCCCGGAAACCGGGAGGGCCTGCATGCACTCGAAGCCTTACTTCAGGCTGCTGAAATAGGCAGCCAGATCTTCAATGTCGCGATCACTGAGCGGCTGCGCCTGCGCGGACATCAACGGGTCGACCCGCGTGCCGTCCTTAAATGCCTTCAGCTGCTTGATGATGTAGAGGTCCTTCTGCCCGGCCAGGTTCGGCCACTGCGGATTGACGCTGACGCCGTTGGGGCCATGGCAGGCAGCGCAGACCGCGGCCTTGGCCCGGCCGGCCGAAGCATCGCCAGCCGCCTGCGCGGCACCGGTCGCAACGACCAGCGGAAGCGCCACCAGGGCGGTTTTGAGCAGGGTCTTCATCGTCATTTCTCCTTACTGCGTGTGTCGAATTCAGGGCCGCATGCCAGCGGTTGAGACAAGGCTATCGAACCGTGGCTGAACGGAACCTGAACGATAGCGAGTGAGTGCGTGTTGCGCCAGTCATCAATGACAATTTCACGGCATGTGCAACTCGCGCCGCACGAAACGGATATGCAGGCGCAGGTTGAACAGTTGATCGGCGTAGGAAAGTGGCACGTTGATCTGGGCCACCTCGCGCTCGATCCGGTCCAACTCGCCGTTGGCCCACGCTACGATCTCGTCATCGGCACCGTCAAAGATACGCTGCTCGACGGTACGCAGGTCGCGGTACCAGCGGTAGATGCGCGAGCGTACACGCCAACGGTAGGTCGGCGGAAGGATCTTGAACAGCGGCAACAGAAGGGTCAGTAGTGGCACCAGCATGACCGCCATCCGGTCGACCAGTGTCGCCGCCCAGAACGGCAGGTAACGCTGCAGAAACGGCGGTCCGTTGGCGAAATAGCGCTGCGCGGCATCATTCAACGGCAGATCGAGATGATGCGGTGACGGGAATGTCCCGGGCGCTACGAAACCGTCACTGCCGCCATGCACCTCGGTCGCCGCCTGGAGCAGCAGGCTGGCCAGCGCCGGGTGGAAATCGGCCCCGGCCACCAGGTTGGCCGTCGGCGCCACCAACGGCACGTCGCGGGGCGGCAGCCCGGCGGCAAGATCGACCTGCCCGGCGGCCAGCACGACTCGTGACAGGAAATCGAACTGCCGGGTGTAGGCCTCGGCACGGTCGAGGCCGAGCAGTCTGATGTCGGGATCGCGCAGCAGCGCCGCCACCACCGGCGAACTCGGCGAGGCGACATAAAAAGCCGCGTCGACCTCGCCCCTCTTCAGGGCCTCCATGGCCGCCTTACCGGCCAGCTCTCTACGCTCGATCGCCTGGGCGTCCAGTCCGTTACGCTCAAGCAATTGCAAGGCCACGGCGCGGGTACCGCTGCCAGACGCGCCAATGGCGAGCCGGCGTCCGCGCAAACCGCGCAGGTCGGCCAGGTCGTCCTGCAGCCGGTGAAAGACCCACAGCGGTTCATGGTAGAGGCTGGCGAGTGCCTCGAGAGCGGCATCACGCCCGGCATCGGCGATGCCACCCTGGACCAGCGCCACGTCCACGGCGCCATGATTGAGCAGGGAGAGATTTTCGACCGAACCGGCCGTATTGCGCAGTTCGACAGTAATCCCATGCCGAGCCATGGCAGCACGGTAACGCTGGCCAAACAGGTGGTAGGCGCCGTCGATGCCGCCGGTCGCCAGTGTGAATGTACGCGGCGGAGCCGGTTCGACGAACTGGTAGGCGACGACAAAGCCGAGCAGCATCACCAGCAGCGCCGGCCCGTAGATGCCGAGCCGTTCGCGGCCGGTACGGTCAACCGCCATCAGTGTTCACACTTGGCTCTGCTGGCAGCTTTGCCACCACGCATAAATCAGGCAGCCTGGCCACCGACAACGGTATGCAGGTGCACATCACGCTGTGGGTACGGGATCGAGATCCCTTCGGCGTCAAAACGATTTTTCACGCTCTCGAGCAGATCGAAACGGACCGGCCAGTAATCACCACTGTTGACCCACGGTCGCACGACCAGGTTGACGCTGTTGTCGGCCAGTTCGGCCACGGCGATGGTCACTTCAGGATCCTTGAGAATGCGCTCGTCAGCATTGACGATATCGGTGAGCACCGACTTCACCTTGGCCAGATCGTCGCCGTAGCCGACACCCACCACCAGGTCGATGCGCCGGGTCGGCTTGGCCGAGTAGTTGGTGATGTTGTCGCCGAGTAGTTTTGCATTCGGCACGATCACGCTCTTGTTGTCGCCGGTACGCATGCGCGTGGAAAAGACATCCATCGCCTCGATGACACCGGCGGTACCACCGCCCTCGATGAAGTCGCCGACCTTGTACGGGCGGAAGATGATGATCAGGACACCGGCGGCGCAGTCCTGCAGCGAACCCGGCAGGGCCAAGCCGGTGGCAAGACCGGCGGCGCCGAGACGGGAGCA
>QNFN01000328.1 GCA_003645555.1 Gammaproteobacteria bacterium
CGGGTCGAGTGCCGCTTTCAGCCGGCGGTGGACGCCGAGCACGGCATCGGGCAGTGGCTGGAACGGGCTGTCATTGTCGCCAGAGTTGTCGATGCGGGTGGCGTGGCCACCGGCGGCGGTGGCGGCCGCACGAACAGCAGCGGATTCCGCGTCGCTGCGCAGCCAGCGCTGGGCACCACCCCAGTCGAGCAGCCCGCGACCTGGCAGGTCGGGCTGTGTGGACGCGGGTGCGCCGGCGAGGCGCCAGCACGGGTCGTCGCCGGCGAAGAATGGCAATCGTCGTTCACGCAAATCAGCCCACCAGCGTGCACCGTCGTTATCGATTTCCCCACCGAGGGTGGCGCGAGCCGCGTTGACCCCAGCCTCGGTCCCGGAGAGGCGCAGTCGCAGCTGCTTGCCATCATGACAGGCCGCGCTGATCGGTAGCGGTTGTCCAGCCCAGCGGTTGACAGCCGTGAGGGCTTCGTCGGCGGGCATCTCTTGTACCAGGGTCACTTCGCAGCCAGGTCGTGGCAGCACCCGCATCGATACTTCCAGCAGGACGCCCAGCGTACCCTGGGCACCGGCCATCAGCCGTGACAGGTCGTAACCGGCGACGTTCTTGATCACCTGTCCGCCGAAGCGCAATGACTGGCCGCGACCGTTGATCAGGCGCACGCCAAGGACGAAATCGCGTGCCGAGCCGGCGTAGGGGCGGCGTGGTCCCGACAGGCCGCAGGCGATGGTGCCGCCAAGCGTGGCTCCGTCACCGAGATGCGGTGGTTCGAAACCGAGCATCTGGTGGCGTTCGGCCAGTGCCGCTTCGACTTCGGCCAGCGGTGTGCCGGCACGGGCGGTGATCACCAGCTCGGTCGGCTCGTACTCGACGATGCCGGCATGACCGGCCAATGACAGGGGTTCGGCGTCGACCCTGCGGCCGAGGTGGCGCTTGGTGTCGCCGCCGACCGGACGCAGCGGGTGGCCGTCGGCATAGGCGGCGGCCACGGCAGCAGCCAGCTCTTCGGTGCGGTCGGTTTCTGTGCTCACGGTCAGAAGCGCTCGATATCGGGAAACGGCAATTGCCCGCCGTGGACGTGCATACCACCGAGTTCGGAGCAGCGCGAGCTGGACGGGATCGCCTTGCCTGGATTGAGCAGTCGCTCGGGGTCGAGCGCGGCCTTCACGGCATGGAACTGGTCGATTTCCTCACGGCTGAACTGCACGCACATCTGGTTGATCTTTTCGACGCCGACACCATGTTCACCGGTGATGGTGCCGCCGACCTCGACGCAGAGTTCAAGGATCTTGCCGCCGAATGCCTCGGTCCGTTCGAGTTCCCCCGGCTTGTTGGCATCGTAGAGGATCAGTGGGTGCAGGTTGCCATCGCCGGCATGGAAGACGTTGGCAACCGGTAGACCGTACTCTTCCGACAGCGCGGTGATACCTTCAAGCACCCGTGCCAGGTGGCGGCGCGGGATGGTGCCGTCCATGCAGTAGTAGTCAGGTGAGATCCGACCCACGGCCGGGAAGGCGTTCTTGCGCCCGGACCAGAACAGGGCCCGCTCGCGTTCATCGTGGGCGACCCGTACCTCGCTGGCACCGCTTGCCTCCATCAGGCCACGCACTTCATCGATCTGCGCCTCGACCTCCTCGATGGTGCCGTCGAGCTCGCACAGGAGGATCGCCGCGGCGTCGGTCGGGTAGCCAGCGTGGACGAAATCCTCGGCCGCCTGGATCGCCGGGCCGTCCATCATCTCCAGGCCACCCGGGGTGATGCCGGCGGCGATGATGCGGCTGACAGCCTCGCCGGCCTCCGGGATCGAGTCGAAGGCGCCGAGCAGGACGCGGGCGCAGGCCGGTAGCGGCAGCAGTTTGACGGTAATTTCGGTGACCACGCCGAGCATTCCCTCGGAGCCGATCATCAATGCCAGCAGGTCGAAACCGGGAGAGTCGGGGGCGGAGCCGCCAATGGTCAGCCGCTTGCCGTCGATGGTCAGTACTTCGAGAGCGAGGATGTTGTGTACCGTCAGGCCGTATTTCAGACAGTGGACGCCGCCGGCGTTCTCGGCGACGTTGCCACCGATCGAGCAGATAATCTGTGACGACGGGTCGGGGGCATAGTAGAGGCCGTGCGGTTGGGCGGCCTCGCTGATGGCCAGGTTGCGTACGCCGGGCTGGACACGGGCGGTGCGGTTGAGCGGGTCGATGGAGAGGATCCGGTTCAGTTTTGCCAGACTCAGCACGACACCATCGGCGTGGGGCAGGGCGCCGCCCGACAGGCTGGTGCCGGCACCGCGGGCCACCACCGGCGCGCCGTGTTCGCGGCAGGCTGCGAGGACGGCGGCGACCCCGTCGTCATCGGTTGGTAGCGCGACGGCGAGCGGTAGCTGGCGGTAGGCTGACAGGCCGTCGCACTCATAGGGGCGCAGATCCTCGGGGTCGTCGAGCACCGCCTCCGCGGGCAACACCCGGCGCAGTGCTGCAACCAGGGCGTCGCGGTCGACCGATCTCCTGTCGTCGGTTTGGTTGTTCATGGTCTCCGGCTCCGGACGGCGCAGCTCAGGCTGCGGAGGCGGGGTCAAGCCTAAGCCACGATGGTCGTCGAGGCCAACTCCGATTCTGCCACTATGGGCCGTCCATGATAGTGGCACGGGCGGGCGGTCGCCGCCGTGACGGCTGCGCACGTTCGTCGAACCACTTCATCCGTTTCGTCACGGTTTGGGCAAGGCCGACACCATCACCTGGCATCGACGGATCGGTCGCTCAGGCAATGCCGTTGCTGTGTGGCCGGGGCGTCGTGTCGGCCGGCTGGCCCCTTTTCAGAACCGCTCCAGTTCGAGAGGGCCTTCGTCGAGCACGGCGATCTGTTCGCGCAGTGCGAGCACCTGTTCCTGCCAGTAACGCTGGTCACCAAACCAGGGGAAGGCGAGGGGAAAGGCCGGGTCATTCCAGCGGCGCGCGATCCACGCCGAGTGGTACAGCA
>QNFN01000329.1 GCA_003645555.1 Gammaproteobacteria bacterium
CAATGCGGTCGCCGATCCCTGCCAGGTGTCGCCGCCGTCGAGCAGCACGCTGCCGGGGCGCTCGGCGCGCAGCCGCTTGACCAGCGTCGCCAGGTGGGCGAAACCGCCGACCTTACCGAAACGCTGGGCCGCCTCGGGAAAGTCGAGGAAGGTGAAGGCGTGCGCCTCGGCCGAGCCGGGGGCGATACCGAAGTGTTTCAGGAGGTGACTGCCAACCAGGTGCGGTGGCCGACCCTTCATGTCGCCGATGCCGAGGTTGACGTTCGGCTCGCGGTAGTGGATCGGCATCAGCTGGGCGTGGCAGTCCGTGTAGTGCAGCAAACCGACGTTGCCGAAAACTGGCAGATCATAGGGGTCGGCGGCACGGGCCGCGCCGGGCAGGAGGCCGGCGGCACCGGCGGCGGCCATGATGTGCAGGAATTCGCGTCGGCTCAGGTTCATCGTCTCGTCTCGCCAGGTGATCCGGATACGTCATCCTCGGACATGAAGCGGGGCGTGCCGGAGAGCCCGGCACGCCCCGTGATGCAGGATCGCGGGGCCTACTTGCGGGCGCCCGGTCCGTTCAACTCGATACCGTTGCTCATGTGGGTAAGGAAGTACTCGAGATTACGGTACTCCTCACTCTGGTCCTTGAACGGCGCGGCACGGACCTGCTTGTTGCAGCCTTTGAAGCGGCGGTGCAGGCTGCCCATGGCACCCCACTTGGAGCGGTACTTGGGCATGTGCGTAGTCTGACCGAGCGCCGGGCTAAGGCGGTCGGTACGGACCAGCATGCCCGCGTTCTGGAAGTGGCAGTGGGCACAGGAGAAGTTCAACTGCCCGCGACGGGTGAAGTAGAACTCCTTTCCCTTGTTGTAGGCTTCCAGTGCCCGCGGATCATCGGTCGGTATGACCACGTCGGTCTTCTTGCCGCGCGAGGTGTAGGCCATGTAGGCCTCGATCGAGACGAGCTTGCCCTTTGAGTAGGGCAATTTCTTTTCGCCATTGGCCTCGCGACACTCCTGGATCGCCAGTTCCATGGTCATCACTTTGCCGCGCTTCTTGTCCCAGTGCGGGTAGCGGTCGGCGATGCCGATACCCTTGTTCGGGAAGCAGTCGGCATAGGTCTTGCCATTCTTGAACGCGGTCTCGAACAGCGCCTTACCTTGGTCGATGTAGGGTTCATAGGGCGGGAACTCCTCGATTTGTTCCCAGTTCGCTCGCTGCTGCTTGTCGATGGCATAAACGCCATTGGCGAACTCCTGGAACGGGACGCTCGGGAACTTCTTCATGAACAGGTCGCGGTACTCCTTGAGGTCCTCGTTGGGTCCCGCGAACGCCGTCAGCTGCAGCCCGCCGCACAAGACGGTGGCGGCCACGGTCAGTAGCAGTTTTTTCATGGTCTGGTCCTTGTCGTGGTGGTTTGACGGACGGTCACTTGACCTTGGCTTCGATCGAGTCGGACTTGCCCTTGTTGTCGACCCAGCTCAACTTCACCATGTCGCCGGACTTGGCGCCCTTGAACTTGAACGCCAGGTAGGGGTTCTTCGACACCGCCGGGCCCCACTGCGCCGTCATCACCACCTGGCCCGCGTGCTCGCAGGTCACCTCGGTGATGTGGTGGGCCGGGATCTTCTTGCCGTCTTTGCCTTTGCGCAGGCCGGTCTCCATGACGTGGGTGATCAACGCCTTGACGGTCGTCTCGTCACCCTTGGTCCGCGCGCGTATCTTGATGCTTGCCATGGTCTTGTCTCCTCCTCAGCCGCCGCAGCCGCCAATCGTTACCTTCACTTCCTTGGACGCGCTCTGCAGCGTGCCGCCGGCATTCACCACCGCGATGACGTCGGAGGTCTTGCCCATCTTGACCCGGGTGGCCGCGTAGCCTGTAGCGCCGGCGCCGAGCACGAAGTTCGCCGCCAGCGGACTTGGGTTGTTGGCAATGAAAATGCTGATCGACTCGATGTTCGAGGCCGTGGTGGTCACCGTGATCGGCACCACCGCGCCGTTCTCGGCAATATCCGGTGCCTTGATCGAGACGGCGTTCGAGGCCGAAGCCTTGCCGCCCAGCAGCGCATTCATCGCCGCGTCGGTGGTCTTGGCGGCGAATGCCTCCTTCGACCACGCCGCCAGTACCGACGATGGCACCAGCAGTCCAGCCCCCGCCAGCGCCCCCGCGCCCAGCGTCCCGCGCAGCAGCAGCCGCCGTTTGTTGTCAATCGTCATCGTCTCTCTCTCCTCGCTATTCATGGATATCGCGGACCCGGTCAGAGCGGCCAGATGAAGGCCGCGATTCTGTCGATATCACCTTCCGACAAAATCTTGTGCCGGCCGAAGGGCGGCATTGGTGTACCGGGATTGCGCTTGGTGGCATCCCAGATCTGGTCCCGCATGGCCGCCTTGTTGGGGAAGCGTGAGCTCATCTGCACCAGCGGTGGCCCGATGTTGCCCGGGCTGACGCCGTCGTCGATGGCGTGACAGGCGAGGCAGTTGCCCTTCTTGCGGTTGAAGGCAAGTGATTTGCCCTCCTTGGCCATCGCTGCCTCGTCGGCGATCGCCGCGGGCGGTGCCGGCAGCATGCCGCCCAGCAGCAGCGCCGGCACAGTCAGCAGGAGGTTTCGCACGATTCTCCTCATTTCACTCTCCTCGTCGGTGGTTCTGGATTGTGGCCGGCTTTTGCCGATCCTATTTTTGAGAAACCATCACTGAACGGTTACGAATAGTCAACTATTCCTGATGGGGGGGCTGCCTACAGCAATCGGGTGGCAGCGAACCTATGAGACACGCACGAAAGGGCCTGTCGCACTGGGGTAAAGTCTATGAAGTAATACCCCATCAGTCGAGGGGCCATGCCGTGCCAAGTTGCTCCAGGTCAGTCGTTTGGCATGACGCATGTCAATTTCTGGAGGGATGGGCGGTACGGAAATTACTTGGTTCTGCTGTGTTCAGCCAGGCGTAGCTCGATCTCGGCAAGGCGG
>QNFN01000330.1 GCA_003645555.1 Gammaproteobacteria bacterium
CAAAGAGTCCGAACATGCCGAGCGCAAGGACGATGAACAAACTCGAAAACAAGACCAGCACCCAGGGCTGGTTGAAGATCGCCTGTAACTGTAATCCGGCAGCCGCAGCCGCAACTCCGGCGGCGGTATAGACCAGCGCCATGCCCATGACATAGCTCAATGCGAGCGAAAAACCACGAGCTGAGCTGGTGTTGTCGCCTTCGCCAGCGATGATGCCTGACAGGATTGGCACCATCGGCAGCACGCACGGCGTGAACGCAAGCAACAATCCAAGACCGAAGAACGTTGCAACAACCAGGCCCATACCTGAGCCGGTGATGATTCGTGCCAGTCGCGCCTGTTCGGATACGGGGGCAGTGCTCGTGCTGGTCGCTGCAACGGCCGCGAGCGCGGAAACAGCGCTTGCCTCAGGCATCGAAACAGTCATCAATTTGCTTACCGGCGGATAGCAGATTCCACCGTCAGCGCAGCCCTGGTATTGGATTTCGAGATCGAGGTCCATTGCCCCCGGGGTCGCGCGCGCGATCGGCAGGCGTCCAAACACGTCGTCGTGATAGACCTCCATGGTCCCGAAATACTCATCGGTTGTCATCTCACCGGCCGGCAGCTCGAGTTTGCCGAGCTGGGCCTTGGTGGATTTTACCGTTGCCGAGATCTTGTCCTTGTACAGGTAGTATCCGGCGGTGACCCTGATGGCAACTTCGACGGTATTGCCGTCGAGCGCAGTCAGGATTGGCTGGAATGCCTCGTCGACCGGCAGGAATTCAGAGTTGGCGCCGCCAAACGTGCTAAATGTGCCGTACGTGCCGGTCTCGCCTAGTTGAATTTTTCCGCTATTATTATTGCGGGCCAGCAGCTCTACAGACTCGGTCCAGGTCTGCGGTGGATAGCAAAGACCTATGTCGGCGCAGCCCTGGGACTTGATGATGAGATCCACCGACGCCGGCGCCGCGCCGACCGCCGTGTAAGGAATGCTTACGTAGAAACGATCACGGTAGATCTGCTGTACACCAAAAAACTCGTCTTCGTGATGCAGTCCCTCGGGCAGCACGACCTCGCCAAATACGATTGCGTCGGAATTGCTGGCATAGGACATCTTGTTGCGATAGAGGTAATAACCGGCTTCCACGACCCAGTCGATCTCGATCGTATTCCCGGTATCGGCCACGGCATAGCGGTAGGCATCCTCCGGATGCAGCACATCCTCATCCTGCGCTGAGACGACTGGCACAGCCAGCAGCAGGGACAGGGCGACAAGACTTGAGTAAAGGGTTTTCAGCATCTTTTAGGGCTTAGGCTTCGGATACCAACATTGGACCCTCTCCGGGCATCTAATGTTACCGATTATGTGAACAAAAAGGCCCAAAACGGAGTGGCAGGATACCGATGCCGGGCGCTTCTGTCATCGATCCAGGGCCCACTTTGCAGCCCACTTTGCAGCCCACTAGTCCAGGATGCTTGATATTTGCCGCGCGGACCCTATCATTAGCACTCCCTGCGACCGAGTGCTAACAAGTGCCGGTCGGAACAACCGAATTAACCGGTTAATAATCAATAGTTTATAGGAGATCTAATCGATGAAGATTCGTCCGCTTCATGACCGAGTCATCGTAAAACGTATGGAAGAGGAGCGCACGTCACCGGGTGGAATCGTTATTCCGGACGCAGCGACCGAAAAACCGATCAAGGGTGAAATCGTTGCCGTGGGTAATGGCAAGATTCTGGAAAACGGTGAGATCCGAGCATTGGATCTCAAGGCCGGCGACAAGGTGCTGTTTGGCAAGTATTCGGGCACCGAGGTCAAAGTTGATGGTGAAGAGCTTCTGGTAATGAAAGAAGACGACATCATGGCCGTAATCGAAGGTTAAGAATTTTTTAAAGAGGATAATTTAAATGGCTGCTAAAGAAGTTCGTTTCAGCGACGACGCACGCCAGAGAATGTTTGCAGGTGTGAACACTCTGGCGAATGCGGTACGGGTGACCCTGGGTCCCAAAGGTCGCAACGTAGTGCTCGACAAGAGTTTTGGCGCACCGACTGTCACCAAGGATGGCGTGTCTGTTGCCAAGGAAATCGAGTTGGATGACAAGTTTGAGAACATGGGCGCCCAGATGGTCAAGGAAGTTGCTTCCCAGACCTCGGATGTCGCCGGTGACGGCACCACCACCGCAACGGTCCTGGCGCAGGCAGTATTGCGTGAAGGCCTGAAGTCTGTGGCTGCCGGCATGAATCCAATGGATCTGAAGCGCGGTATCGACAAGGCGACGATTGCACTCGTTGCGGAGCTGAAGAAAATGTCGAGGCCCTGCGAAGATGACAAGGCAATTGCGCAGGTTGGCAGCATTTCCGCCAACGCTGACGTCGAAATCGGCGAGATCATTTCCGATTCCATGCAGAAGGTTGGCAAGGAGGGCGTGATCACGGTTGAGGAAGGCTCCGGACTTGCCAATGAACTCGACGTTGTCGAAGGCATGCAGTTCGACCGCGGCTATCTCTCTCCGTACTTTATTAATGAACAGCAGAGCCAGAGTGTGGTACTCGAGAATCCGCTGATCCTGTTGTTCGATAAGAAAATCTCGAACATCCGCGATCTGCTGCCGGTTCTTGAGAGCGTTGCCAAGGCTGGTCGACCGCTGTTGCTCATCGCCGAAGACGTGGAAGGCGAAGCGCTTGCTACGCTTGTTGTGAACAACATTCGTGGCATCGTCAAGGTTGCTGCTGTCAAGGCGCCGGGCTTCGGTGATCGTCGCAAGGCGATGTTGCAGGACGTGGCAATTCTGACCGGTGGCCAGGTGGTCTCGGAAGAGGTTGGCCTGTCGCTGGAGAAGACGACGCTCGAGGATCTTGGTGAGGCCAAGAAGATCCAGATCACCAAGGAGAACACGACTATTAGTGATGGTGCCGGTCGTGCCGAGGACATCAAGGGCCGTGTCGAGCAAATCAACGCTGAGA
>QNFN01000331.1 GCA_003645555.1 Gammaproteobacteria bacterium
GCCCGCCACCCGACCTCAACCATGCTCGCACTGCGTATCCTCGAGATCGTCTTCCCGCTGCTGGCCATCGGTGGCATCGGTTTTCTCTATGGTCGCCGGTACCAGCCGGAAATGGCTGTCGCCAACAAGCTGAACCTGGAGATCTTCATCCCGGCGCTGATCTTCTCAGCCCTCTCCGATCAGACCTTCGACGTACCGACCTACACCCCGCTGGTGATTGCCGCGACGCTGATCGTACTCGGCTCCGGTCTGCTCGCCTGGCCACTGGTGCGCTTCACACCGTTCCAGATGAAGACCTTCGTGCCGCCGCTGATGTTCAGCAACGCGGGCAATATGGGGTTGCCGCTGATGTTGCTGGCGTTCGGACCAGACGTGTTGCCAGCGGCGCTGGTGGTGTTCCTGGTCGAGAACGTGCTTCACTTCACCGTCGGCATCTGGCTGCTCGACCACCGCGCCCGGCTGTCGACGGTCTTCCGCCAACCGATCGTGCTGGCCGCCATCGCCGGCCTCGCTGTCAGCTTCTCCGGCCTGCATCCACCGGAGATGGTGGCGCTGCCGATCGAAATGCTCGGCCAGATATCGATTCCGTTGATGCTGTTTTCGCTCGGCGTGCGCCTGTCATCGGCCGATCTCGGCGAATGGCGCATCGGCCTGGCCGCGGCGATCGCCGCACCGGTCACCGGCATCCTCCTGGCCCTGCCCGTGGTGGCCCTGCTGGGCCTCGAAGGGACCCATGCCGGCGTCGTCCTGCTGTTCGGCGCGTTGCCACCAGCGGTGCTGAACTACATGCTCAGCGAAAAATACCAGCAGGAACCGGCCAAGGTGGCGTCGATCGTCATCATCGGCAACCTGTTCGCGATGGTGTCGATACCGCTGACACTGGTCTACGTGCTGTCACTCTACGGCTGACTTGAGGCACATCGCCCGGAACGCTAGACCAGACCGGCGAGGTGCGCCCCGAGCGGCATGTCCGCGACAAGGATATGCTCGGCCAGCCAGCGCTCGAGGTACTCGATGTCTGCGTCTGCGAGGCGCTTGCCCGTGGCGAGGAAGTCCCGCTGTAACTCGCGGACGCCGTCGATCAACTCGCTGTGTTCCTGCTCGTGCGCAGCGCGTTCCTCATAGCCGTGTTTCAACATCAGTCTCTCCTCGTGCCGGAAATGCCAGGCAGTGCAGCAGACCAGCTCCTCAAGCAGGGCCGCCACGTACGCAGCGTCCTCCTCCTCCGCCACGGCGCGGGCAAGCAGGTTGAACAGTTTAATCAGCCGACGGTGATCCTCGTCGATCTCCTCGACCTCGACACTCAGCGTCCGGTCCCAGACGAGCTCCTTCATCGCGGTCTCTCCTGCGGCTCCTCTTCAGGCCGCCCGTCGCGACGGGTGCCCCTCGACAGTGTAGAACGCCGGCGGTGACCCGGATGCAATGCCACCGTGACAGCGCTACGCTCGGCGCCATGGATGCCGCGCTCGATCCGATCCTCACCCGCTTCCGCTCCATCTCGCCCGCATGCGACTACTGGACCCTGCGCGTCGTCGCCACTCGCGAGGAGCGCCTGGCCGTGCGCCAGGACGTGCCGGAACCGGTCGCACGCAGCCAGGGCCTCGGCGCCATGGTCACCGTCGTCGACGACGGTGGGGTCGGTTACGGCGCAACCTGCGATCTGACCGCTGACGGCCTGCGCCGTGCGGCCGACGAGGCACGCGACTGGGCCCGGCTCAGCGCCCGGCTGACGCTGGCCGACGGTGCACCGCTACCGCGCCTGGGTGGAAGCGGCCACTACGCCAGCCCGGTTGCCGACCCGTGGGACGATGTCCCGGCAGCCGACATGCTCGCCTGGCTGGCGGCGACCGCATCGCGATTACGCGCCGGCGAACAGATTGTCGACTGGGCCACCGCGCTCTACCACCGCGCCCAGCAGGTGTTGCTGGCGGACGCTGACGGCCACACCATCGAACAGGAATTCAGCTGGATCGCACCGACCCTGCGGGCGGTTGCCAGCGACGGCACCATGGCCGAGTCGCGCACCGTCGGCGGTGCCAACGCGGTCCGCCAGGGCGGGCTGGAACAGCTCGATGCCCTCGGCTTCCCCGACCAAGCCGACCGCGTCGGCGAGGAAGCGCTGGCGCTGCTCGCCGCCCCGCCCTGCCCGAACGGCGTCACCGACCTGCTGCTGATGCCGAGCCAGATGGTGCTGCAGATTCACGAGAGCATCGGCCACCCACTGGAACTCGATCGCATCCTCGGTGACGAACGCAACTACGCCGGCACCAGCTTCGTCACCCCGGAGATGTTCGGCAGCTACCGTTACGGCTCGGAACTGCTCAACGTCACATTCGACCCACAGCGTCCGGAGCAGGCGATCAGCTACGGCTGGGACGACGATGGCACACCGGCCGAGCACCTTCACCTGATCCGTGACGGCATCCTCCAGCGCCCGCTCGGCGGGACCCTGTCACAGGCCCGCAGCGGCCTGCCCGGCACCGCCAACAGCCGCGCCTGCGACTGGAACCGGCCACCTATCGATCGCATGGCCAACCTCAACGTCGAACCGGGAACGACTCCGTTCAGCGAGTTGGTCAAAGGCATCGAGTACGGCGTGCTGATGGACACCAACCGCTCGTGGTCTATCGACGATTCCCGCAACAAGTTCCAGTTCGGCTGCGAATTCGGTCGCGTCATCCGCTACGGCGAGGTCGGCGAGGTGGTACGCGACTGTAACTACCGCGGTGTCTCGGCCGACTTCTGGCGCAACCTCGCCGCGGTCGGCGACGCTGACAGCTTCGAAATACTCGGCGTGCTCAACTGCGGCAAGGGCGAACCGAACCAGGCCGTGTTCGTCGGCCATGCCTCGCCGGCCTGCCTGTTCAGCGGCGTGGATGTTTTCAGCGAAACGTCATGAACGCGCGCACCCGTTTCGACGCCCTCGCCGACGCGCTGCTGGCTGAGAC
>QNFN01000332.1 GCA_003645555.1 Gammaproteobacteria bacterium
CTGATCGACGAGTTCGTCGAGGCTCAAGGCGAATCTCGGTCCAGTTTCTTGTCGAAAGCCGCCTTCATGATGATGAGTCAAACGAGTGCTGGCCGCGCAAAGCGCAAAACAACCCGGCGACGGCGAATTGCCTGAACACCAAGGGCACTATGATTGCGAACCGAGAATCACACCACGTCGTTCCAAATTCCGCTCCTTGGACCCAGAGAGAACCAGACTTTGCTGCCGCATGATCACCTGCTTGGTGCGCCTGAATCGCCTTCTTCAGCAACTTCTCGACCTTACGACTCATCGGCGTCGATGCCTCGTGCAAGTGTGGTTTTGACGCAACATATCCCCAGTTCCGAGAGTTACCTGAACGATCCCACTGAAGCAGAACGACCGACCTTTGAGGTCGAGTTTATGCACAAGTTCTAATGGGCACTGCCCTGTCATAGGTGTAAACGTCTTTTATCATGTCAGAAAGAATGAAGTTCTCTCAACTAATTGAAATATATGACCGCTATCCCACTGTACAAAATTTTTACAATTTAAAGGAAGATACGGTAATACACGTACTCGACCCTTGAATCCGCAGAATGTCCACAAGGTTATCCACAGCTTCTGTGGAAAACCATCGACACATCTAACCGCCTGATGACGTCATCAACCTGTCGCGGGCCAGCTACAGCCGCGCCAGGCCCCCCTTCTTCTCCAGCCACGCCCGCCGGTCGGCCGCCCGGCGCTTGGCCAGCAGCAGGTCCATGACCCCGTCGGTGGCATCGCCCGGGACCACCGTCAGGCGGATCAGGCGGCGGGTGTCCGGGGCGATCGTGGTCTCGCGCAGCTGCAACGGGTTCATCTCGCCGAGCCCCTTGAAGCGGGTCACCTGCACCTTGCCCTTGCGCTTCTCGGCGGCGATGCGATCGAGGATGCCATCCCGCTCCGCATCGTCGAGGGCGTAGTCGACCTCCTTGCCGATATCGATACGGTAAAGCGGCGGCTGTGCGACAAAGACGTGGCCCGCCTCGACCAGCGTCCGGAAGTGGCGCACGAACAGGGCGCAGAGCAGGGTCGCGATGTGGGCACCGTCGGAGTCAGCATCGGCGAGGATACAGAGCTTGCCGTAGCGCAACCCGGAGAGGTCGGTCGAGCCAGGATCGACACCGATGGCAATGGCTATGTCGTGGACCTCCTGGGAACCGAGCACGGCGCTCGAGTCGACCTCCCAAGTGTTTAGAATCTTGCCCCGTAAAGGCATCACCGCCTGAAATTCGCGGTCGCGCGCCTGCTTGGCCGAGCCACCGGCGGAGTCACCCTCGACCAGGAACAGCTCGGTCCGCGTCAGGTCCTGGCCGCTGCAGTCGGCCAGTTTGCCGGGCAGCGCCGGGCCGGCCGTTACCTTCTTGCGGGCGACCGTCTTGCCGGCACGCAAGCGACGGCTGGCGTTGGCGATAGCCAACTCGGCGATCGCCTCGGCCGCCTCGGTATGCTGGTTGAGCCACAGGCTGAAGGCGTCCTTGACCACGCCGGTAACAAAAGCGGCGCATTCGCGGGAGCCGAGTCGCTCCTTGGTCTGGCCGGAAAACTGGGGGTCTTGCATCTTCACCGACAAAACATAGGCAAGCCGGTCCCAGACATCATCCGGACTCAACTTGATGCCGCGCGGCAGCAGCTTGCGGAATTCGCAGAACTCGCGAATCGCCTCGGTCAGACCGGTGCGCAGGCCGTTGACGTGGGTACCGCCGAGCGACGTCGGAATCAGGTTGACGTAGCTCTCGGTGACCGGTTCGCCGCCCTCGGGCAGCCAACCGAGCGCCCAGTCAACCTGCTCGCGCTGGCCGGTCAGGCTGCCGCTGAACGGCTCGGTCGGCAGCAACACCGCGTCGCCAATGGTGTCGGCCAGGTAGTCGCGCAGGCCATCCTCGTAGCACCACTCCTCACGCTCGTCGTTGGCTTCGTCGGCGAAGCGAACGATCAACCCGGGACAGAGCACCGCCTTGGCACGCAGTACGTGGCGCAGCCGCGGCACCGAGAAACGCGGCGAGTCGAAGTAGGCTGGATCAGGCCAGAAGCGGACCGTGGTGCCGGTATTGGCACGGCCGACCGTGCCGATCTCCTCGAGATCGCTGACCTTTTCGCCATGCGCGTAGGCGAGGTTGTACTCCTTGCCACCCCGGCGCACCCAGACCTCGATGTGCTTCGACAGGGCATTGACCACCGACACACCAACGCCGTGCAGGCCACCAGCGAAGCGGTAGCTCTTGTCGGAGAACTTGCCGCCGGCATGCAGCCGGGTCAGGATCAGCTCGACCCCCGGGATGCCCTCCTCCGGATGGATGTCGACCGGCATGCCGCGGCCGTCATCACGCACTGACAGCGAGCCGTCGGCGTAGAGCGTCACCTCGATAAGCTTGGCGTGACCGGCCAGCGCCTCGTCGACGCTGTTGTCGATCACCTCCTGGGCGAGATGGTTGGGCCGGGTGGTGTCGGTGTACATGCCCGGGCGCTTGCGCACCGGGTCGAGACCCGACAGGACTTCGATATCGGCGGCGTCGTAGCGGCTGGCCATGGTGATCCTCAGTGACCGGGTGGCGTACCCCGGCTCAGTATTCCAGCTCGTCCATAGAGGTCTTCGGGTAACGCAGCAGGGAGATCGCCTCGTCGGGGCGGCGCGGCTGGTTGTACTGGTCGCAGATGATCGAGCGCACCAGGACGTACCGATAACTGTAGGCGCCCGACTGGCGTTTGACTGCCTCCCAGCGCTCCGGCTGCGGCTTACCGAAAGCCCCGCGGCCGTCACCGTAAGCGTAAACCCGGTAGCGGACCTGGTTGCAGTGCAGCCCCTCGAAGATCACGTTGCGCGCACCCCGCCGGGAGGTCAACACCACCGTGTAACGACTGACACGATCCTCGCCGATCTGGATCGAGGCCGGATCGATCAACACCCTGAGACCAGATGAGGGC
>QNFN01000333.1 GCA_003645555.1 Gammaproteobacteria bacterium
TCTACTGTCACGCGGCCGATCAGTGTGCAACCGCCGAGGCTTCGCGCAGCGCTTACCAGAAGGCGCTCGATACTCGTGGCCGTGGGCGCATCACGACGGAAATCTGTACTGCACCACCGTTCTACTTCGCCGAGGCCTACCATCAGCAGTACCTGGCCAAGAACCCAGGCGGTTACTGCGGTATAGGCGGGACCGGGGTATGCTACCCATCAGAAGCGTGACGGTAGCAGGGGACGTTTGCGATGCCGAGTATCATGATCACGGGAGCCAGTCGCGGCATAGGCCTGGAATGGGCCCGGCAGTGTGCTGAGCGTGGCTGGCGCGTCTACGCCACGTGCCGTGACCCGTTCGAGGCCGGCGAACTGCGACGTCTCGACGAACAGCTCGACCATATCAGCATGCATCGGCTCGACGTCACCGACCCGGCCCAGATCGCCACCCTGGCGCGCGGTTTGCCGACCGCCAAGATTGACGTGTTGCTGCACAACGCCGGCGTTTGGCATGACTGGGACGCGACGCTGCGCATTGGCAAGCTCAACTTCGATGATTGGGAAGCGACCTGGCAGGTCAACGTGCTTGGCGCGGCCCGGGTGACCGATGCCCTGGTCGAACAAGTGGCACGTAGTGACCTGCGCCTGGTCGTCGGCATCAGCAGCGATATGGGCTGCATCAGCAACATTACCTCACCAGGCAGTTACGCCTACCGGGCGACCAAGGCGGGATTCAACGCCATGCTCCACGGCATGTCCCACGAATTGCGCCGGCGCCAGATCGGGGTGCTCTTGCTGCACCCCGGCTGGGTCAAGACCGCCATGGGTGGGGAGAGTGCCGCCTTGAGTTCGGCCGAGAGTGTCACGGGCATGCTCGAGCGGGTCGAGGCGTTCACCATGGAGCAGACCGGCAAGCTCTACTCCTACAACGGGCGTGAGCTCAAGTGGTAAACCGCCGGCACACCACCCTGCCGAGGATCGCGTAGGCGAACCGCCCGAGCGTACCGGGGTAGACAAGACGCGGCAGCCATTCAGCCAGCGTATCGTCGACCAGATTCAGTCATTCGATCATCTGCTCGAGCACCCCCGCGAACTCCCCTGTGCCAGCAGAATCCCGGTAAGGCGTTCGAGCCCTCCCACATCCGCCAGGGCGTCGGGTTCAGACGAACAGCAGTGGTATGCCGAGCAGCATCAACAGGACCACGGCGACCCTGCGTTGGCTGCGACCGGAGAGGGTCGGTGTGAAATGGCGCCCGGCCAGCGTCGCCACCACCACCACCGGCAGGGCGTAGGCCACCATCTCAAGTGCCAGTGGCTGAATCTCTGATAACAGCGCCACGAAGCTCATACGCAACGCTACACCGACGACTATCAGTGCGAACAGGGTCGCGCGGACCGCGTCGACAGTCATCGGCTCGCGGTAGAGGTGAAAGACCACGGGCGGGGCGACGGCCGCGAACAGACCGCCGAAGAGCCCACCGAGCAGGCCCGCCAGGTAGCCGGTTCGCCACCGTGCCGGGCGTTTGCGGGTGGCCGGCTGCAGCAGCATCAGTGCTCCCCCGGCGACAATAAACAGTCCGAGTACCAACTGCAGCGATCCGGTGGTCGAGACTGCGAGGCGGTCGAGCAGCCAGACGCCGAGTGCGACGGTCGGCAGCATTCCGGCCGCGATCGGCCACAGTCGGCGCCATTGAATCGCTCGGGTCTGGCCGATCAGGGCGATCAGGCTACCGGCCAGCCCGAGCAGGCTTACGACCACGGCGGTGACCTGGATCGGGGCGAGTTCGAACAGGGTCATGGTGCCGAGCAGGCTCAGCGCCAGGGCGAAGCCGGTGACCGATTGCAGCCAGGCACCGACGGCAACCACGGCGAGGAACAGCGCCAAGCCTTCGGGGTTCACCGACGTGACGGGATCGGGAAGGTGACGACGGGGTGCGCCCGGGTCACGGTGAGGTCAGGTGGCGATGGCACCGCGCAGGCGCAGGAGCGCATTCTTCTCCAGCTGGCGAATGCGCTCGAGGGAGACGCCGTGAACGCCGGCAAGCTCCTTCAGCGTCGTCTTTGGCTCGATGAGCCAGCGCTTTTCGACGATGTCACGGCTGCGTGAATCGAGGCCGGCAAGCGCCGAGGTCAGCTGTCGCTTGCCGTGGTCGGCGCTGTCGGTGGCTTCGACCTGCAACGCAGGGTCGGCGCGCTGGTCGACCAGGTAGGTGGCCGGTGCGGGCGGGGCGTTATCGTCGTCGGCCCCGACCGGGTCGAAGGTGGCATCGTGGGCGCTCAGGCGCGCCTCCATCTCGACTACGTTCTCGGGCGTGACCCCGAGGTCATTGGCAACGGCCTCGACCTCGGCCCGGTTGAGCCAGCCGAGACGTTTTTTCGCCTTGCGCAGGTTGAAGAAAAGCTTGCGCTGCGCCTTGGTGGTGGCGACTTTGACGATGCGCCAGTTGCGCAGGATGAACTCGTGAATCTCGGCACGAATCCAGTGCACGGCGAACGAAATCAGGCGTACGTTCTGCGTCGGATCGAAGCGGCGCACCGCCTTCATAAGACCGATGTTGCCCTCCTGGATCAGGTCGCCGAGAGGCAGGCCGTAGCCGTTGTAGCCACGCGCCACGTGGACGACAAACCGCAGGTTGGACATGACCAGTGCTCGCGCGGCGTCGAGGTCGTTGTCGCGCTGCAGTCGTTCGGCGAGCGCGCGCTCCTCATCCACACTGAGCACGGCAATCTGGCCGATGGTCGCCATGTAGGCGTTGAGGCTGCCCTGCGGGGTGGCAATCGTGGTCGGGATCAAATCACGCATATTTCTGAAAATCTCCTTGTCTAACTGGATATTAGCACTCTAACAAGGAGAGTGCCAAGGGTCTCCAGCAGCATTTGACCGGGGTTTGGCGGCATGGTTCCCGGACGCCTGGAAGCGGTCGCCAGTCAGGGAACCTCTGATTAAATGATCA
>QNFN01000334.1 GCA_003645555.1 Gammaproteobacteria bacterium
CCTCCGTACGTGCGTCGTTCAGTGGCCCATGGCCACCGGCCAGCTGCTTCTCGATCGGCACCTCCAGATCATCATTCAATTCGGGTGTGAACTGGCGGGAGGCACGTTCCGGTAGCGTGGTCGTGACCGCCCCGGCCGCTTCTGTCCACGCCCGGTAACCGCCGTCGAGCAGCGCCACCGCATCGTGACCCAACCAGCGGAGCGCCCACCAGAGGCGGGAGGCGAAGCCCCCCACGTCGGCATCGTAGACCACCACCTGCACCATGCGGTCGACACCCCAGGCGCCAAGGCGCTCGGCCAACTCCACGGGGTCAGGCAGCGGGTGGCGCCCGGTCATGGCTGTCACCGGGCCAGAAAGATCCTGGCCAAGATCAACAAAACGGGCACCCGGAATGTGGCCCTCCCCGTAGGCCGCGCGCCCGGCCTCCGGCTTGAGCAGGTCGAAGCGGCAATCGAACAGCGCCCAGTCAGGATGCCCCAGGTTGGCAGCCAGTGTCGGCACGTCAATCAATGTTTTATATTGCATTAACTATATTCCCTATCTCTTTGTTTAATTTATTTTCTTTGTGCCATATTCTTAACAATGAAAGATCGATGTAAGCCTGTCCGTGCAGACTGCCATGCAGCACCTGAGACGGTAAATCCGGTTCGCCGAGCCTGTCGACGACAGCCAGCGCGCTCGTGAAATCCTCGCCGCTACTGTAACGACTGACGGTGATCAGCGTCGGCACCCCGGCAGCTCGCGCTGACCGCAGCCCGACGGAGGTGTCCTCGATCGCCAGGCACGAGGCGCCGGGCAGGCCCAGGCCATCGAGGGCAACCCGGTAGAGATCCGGCGCCGGCTTTTTCGCGGTCACCGTCTCACCGCTGGCGATGACGCTGAACCAGCCGAGCGCCTCCCGGCCAAGGGTCCCTTCGAGCAGCCGTTCGACGTTGACCCGGCTGGTGGTGGTGGCGATCGCCTGCGGCAGACCCGCGTCACGCGCTTCACCGATCAGTCGCGCCACACCCGGCCGCAGGCTCACGCCGGCGTCGAGTCGTTCTCCGTAACGGCGGGTCTTGTCGATGTGCAAGTCGCGGACGAAGGCGGGGAAGCCGGGCCTGGCCGCCCGGTCAGGGTCCCTGGTCTGGACGAAATGGGTGATTCGCTCACGCCCGCCGGTAACCGCGAGCAACTCCCGGTAGCTCGCCTGGTCCCAGTGCCAATCGAGCCCGGCAGCGGTGAAAGCGGCGTTGAACGCCTGTCGGTGGAGTTCTTCGTTGTCGACAAGGGTGCCGTCGACGTCCCAGATCAGCGCCGCGAGTGCCATCGGCTCCGCCGGCCAGCACCAGGACCCAGGTCACGAACACCACGGCAATGGCGACCATGACCGCGGCCGAACCGGCCTCCTTGGCGCGACCGGACAACGGGTGGTGTTCGGGTCCATGACGGTCGATCGCCGCCTCGATGGCGCTGTTGACCAGTTCGACCACCAGTACCAGCCCGAGGCTGCCGACCAGTAACGCGCGCTCGATACCGCTGCCGCCAAGCCACAGGCCAAGGGGCACCAGCACGAGGCAGAGCAGCACCTCCTGGCGAAACGCGGCCTCGTGGCGCCACGCCGCACGCAGACCGGCAACAGAGTAACCGGCGGCATGCCAGAGACGATCGAGACCGGTACGGCCGGGCTTGGCGGATGGTTCCCCGTTGGTGTGTTCGTTCATTGCGACGAGACTAGCATGGTCAAATTTGTCGAAACTGCCCGATCATGAGTTCCCTGGATAGTCGCTGGACACAAATCACGACATACTGACTGATACCACGCTACATCCAATATTCTGGCCTCGGTAAGAGGGTGCCAGGTCAAGCCATTACCATGCACAAGGTGTGAAGCCAGATGCTCTCGTCATCAGAAGCCCTGGGTCGGTTGCGCGAGGGAAACCAGCGCTTCGTATCCGGGAACCAGAACAGCGCCGCGCTTGCCAGCCCGGCGCGCCGTAACAAGCTGGTCGTGGACCAGAAGCCGTTTGCCATCATTCTCGGCTGTGCCGATTCGCGGGTGCCCGCGGAACTCGTTTTCGACCAGGGGTTGGGCGACCTGTTCGTCATCCGTGTGGCCGGCAATATCGTCGCTCCCTCGCAGATCGGCAGTATCGAATTTGCCGCGGAACGGTTTGGCACGCGGCTGGTCGTGGTCATGGGTCACTCGAATTGCGGCGCGGTAGCCGCCACCCTGGAAGAACTCGATCAGCCCAGCGAAAACCGCTCGCCGAACCTGCGTGCCATTGTCAGCCGCATCCGGCCGGCCGTGCAGACATTGCTGGAAGCCTCTCCCACACCGGATCACGAGGCCCTGATGCAGCAGGCGGTGCGGGCCAACGTCCGTGCCTCGGCCGACCATCTCAGGCACGGCTCTGAACTGCTCGAAGGACTGATCCAGCGTGACCGACTCCTTATCGTGGGTGCGGAGTACTCCCTGGAGACCGGCGTGGTCGAATTTTTCGACGGCATGCCCTGAAGCTGCCGACACAACGTGCAATTGCAGCCCGGGCACGTATAGTTTTCTGCTCGACCAGCAATGAAAAGGCCGGTTCTGAGACCGGCCTTTTTGCGAATGGTGAACAAAGGTGGAGGTGATCGATCCCTCTGCCTCTCTCAGGAACCTTTGATTAAGTCTGGACGAAGTAGATTGTGCTTCGGAATGTTCAGATTTGAGGCGCAAAACGCACGTAATAGCGAGCTATTGCGAAGCTTTGCAACGAAAAAGCTGGGCATTCCGGGTGCCAGATACGAGTTCATGACTTGATCAGAGGTTCCCACACTAGTGGGCCATGCGTGAAGTTCGGTAACTAAGGAGCACAGCCAAAATGTGTAGATCAAGGCGGAAAATGCAGGAATAGTGAGCCTATTCCAAGCTTTGCCAACGCAGAGCTACGCTTTTTGGCGAAGCGAACAGTAAC
>QNFN01000335.1 GCA_003645555.1 Gammaproteobacteria bacterium
ACCATCTGCCCAATGCCGTTATTGCACTGAAACAGGGAGTGGGGCGGTTGATCCGCGATGTCGACGACCACGGTGTGTTGGCGATCTGTGACCCACGCCTGTTCTCCAAGAGTTATGGCCGACGCTTTCTCGGCAGTCTGCCGCCGATGCCGGTAACCCGCGACGAGGAGAAAGCGATCAGCTTCTTTGTCGATGTTCCGGGCGCATTGGCCGATACCGGGGAGACGGCATGACTCGGCTGCTGGCTCTCGATACGGCTACCGAGGCGTGCTCGGCCGCGCTGCTCGATGGCAAGGTGCTGCGCGAGCGCTTTGAATTGGCGCCGCGTGAGCATGCGCGACTGCTGTTGCCGATGGTCGAGTCACTGCTGAACGAGGCGGACCTCGTGCTTGCCGACCTTGATGCTATCGCCTTCGGTCGTGGCCCGGGGAGTTTCACCGGGGTGCGCATCGCCGCGGGCATGGCCCAGGGACTCGCCTTCGCTGCTGGCCTGCCCGTGGCGCCGGTCTCGTCGCTTGCGGCACTGGCCCAGGGTGCCGCCGATGCGGGGCACTCGCGGGTTCTGGCGGCAATCGACGCGCGTATGGGCGAGGTCTACTGGGGTGCCTTCGTCGCCGGAGAGGACGGTCTGGTCGCAATGGATGGCATTGAGGAAGTTTGTTCTCCAGAGACGGTCCCGTTGCCGGAGGGCGCTGATTGGTTCGGAGTTGGCACTGGCTGGGCCACCTACACCGAGGTCTTGCACGGGCGCCTCGGCCCGGCGGTCACAGCGAGCGATGGAAACCGTTTCCCGCATGCCGGCGCCGTGGTCCGGCTCGCGGTGGCGGATGTCGCTGACGGGAATGTTTTGGCTCCGGAGCAGGCGCTGCCGGTCTACCTGCGCAACCAGGTGGCGCAGAAACCTGGCTGACTACTCGACGGCGCCGGTCGCCACCAGCAGGGCCCGCACCTCTTCTGCGAGTTGCCGGTAGCCCTCGGCGTTGGGGTGGATCGGATCGGACTTGAGCGATCGGTCTGAAATGATCCGCGGCAGCGCCTCATCCTCGAACGGGATGCCAAATTCGTCCGCCAACTCGGTGTAGAACGCTGGTGCGGAGAGCAACAGCAGCCCCGGTTCGGGTATGCCGAGCAGTACGATCTGGGCGCCGCTCTCCTGGACCAGGCGGATCATCGCGGCCAGGTTCGCCTTGGCCTTGCCCCGGTCGAGCTTGCGCAGCATGTCGTTGCCACCCAGGCAGAGGATGACCAGTGCCGGCCGATGAGCTGCGAGGGCGTCGGGAAGGCGGGCCAGGCCCCCAGCAGTGGTCTCGCCCGGGACACCGGCGTTGACGACGTTTTGTGACAACAGGGTGTCGAGCACGGCGGGATAGGCGTCGGTGCGCTTGGCGCCGGTGCCGGCGGTAAGGCTGTCGCCGAAGGCGAGGATGGTGGCGTCGGACGCCAGTTCGGCCAGTTCTGGACCGCCGCCGCAGCCGGCGAGCAACAGCAGGCCGAGTCCAATGCCCAGCAGGCGTCGCCGGACGGGGAGAGTCATCTGCCGAGCAGGCGCTCGAGTACGCCTAGATAGACGCCGTGCAAGGTTTCCAGGTCGGCGACCGAGACGCGTTCGTCGAGCTTGTGGATGGTTGCATTCAGCGGCCCGAATTCGACCACCTCGACTCCGGTCGGGGCGATGAAGCGGCCATCGGAAGTGCCGCCACTGGTCGACAGTTCCGGGACGTGTCCGGTCAGGGCCTTCAGCGAGGCACTGAGCGCTTCGGTCAAGGCTCCCGGCGTGCTCAGGAAGGGCGCCCCCGAGAGGCGCCAGGCGATGTCGTGGCGGACCTGGTGACGTGCCAACACGTCGGCGACCCGGGTCTTGATGGCGTCGGCATCGAGTTCGGTCGAGAAGCGGACGTTGCACATCAACTCCAGCCGTCCGGGGATGACGTTCTCGGCTCCGGTGCCAGCGTGGATGTTCGAGACCTGGAAGGTGGTCGGCGGGAAATGATCGTTACCCTGATCCCACTCGATCGCCACCAGCTCGGCCAGTGCTGGCGCCAAGCGGTGCAGCGGATTGTCGGCCAGCTGCGGGTAGGCGACATGGCCCTGGCTGCCGTGGACGGTGAGCACCGCTGACAGCGAACCGCGACGGCCGATCTTGAGCGTGTCGCCGAAGCGGTCGGTGGAGGTCGGCTCACCGATCAGGCACCAGTCGATGGTCTCGTTGCGCGCCTGCAGTGTCTCGATCACACGTACGGTGCCATCCACCGCCGGACCTTCTTCGTCGCTGGTCAGCAGAAAGCCGATTGAGCCAGCGTGGTCTGGATGGGCGGCGACGAACGCCTCGGTGGCGGTGATCATCGCCGCGAGGCTGCCCTTCATATCGGCGGCGCCGCGGCCGTGCAGTTCACCGTCCTGGACAGTCGGTGTGAACGGCGGTGTCGACCACCCAGCCTCGGGACCGGTCGGGACGACATCGGTATGGCCGGCGAACACCAGCAGCGGTCCCGCCGTGCCATGTCGGGCCCAGAGGTTGCTGACCTCACCGAACGGCAGTGCCTCGACATTGAAGCCGAGCGCATCCAGTCGCCTGGCCAGCAGCGCCTGGCAGCCGGCGTCGTCCGGGGTGACCGACGGCCGTGCAACCAGTTCGCAGGCGAGGTCGAGGGTGGCGCTCATACCGTGTTGCTCCGGTCGGCAAAGCGTGTGGTGTAGGCATCTGCATCAAAACCGACCGCGATGTCGCCGTCATCATCGAGCACCGGGCGTTTGATCAGGGTCGGCTGTTCCAGCAGTAAGGCACGCAGGGAAGCGGTGTCGAGGTCGTTGCGTGCCGCCTCGGGCAGTGCACGCCAGGTGCGGCCACACCGGTTGACCAGCACCTCGTCACCCACGGCGGTGGGCCAGTGGTCGAGTGTCTCCGTGGGCAGGCCGTCGGCCCGGACATCGGGCCAGG
>QNFN01000336.1 GCA_003645555.1 Gammaproteobacteria bacterium
AGCGACCGCGTAACAATCTACGCCAGCACCCTCCGTGACGGGGCCCAGACCGAGGGGATCGACTTCACCCGCGCCGACAAGGTGGCGATTGCCAAGGAGCTGGATCAGCTCGGCATCGACTACATCGAGGGTGGCTGGCCCGGCGCCAACCCGACCGACGACGCTTTTTTCGCCGAGGCCCCGGCACTGCACCGTTCACGGCTGGCCGCGTTCGGCATGACCCGACGCAACGGCGTCACCGTCGAGCAGGATGCCGGACTGGCCAAGCTGCTCGCGGCCAACACCCGCGTCATCACGCTGGTCGGCAAGACCTGGGATTTTCACGTCGACGTCGCGCTGGGCATCGATCGCGACGAAAACCTGGCCATGATCGAGGAGAGCATCCGCTACCTGACCGGCCAGGTCGACGAGGTGCTGTTCGACGCCGAACACTTCTTCGACGGCTACCATTCTGACCCCGGCTACGCGCTGGCCTGCCTCGAGCGGGCACACGCGGCCGGGGCACGCTGGACGGTGCTCTGCGACACCAACGGCGGCACCCTGCCGAAGGACGTCGAACGCATCGTCGGCAAGGTGGCCGAGACCATCCCCGGCGACCAACTCGGCATCCACTGCCACAACGACACCGGCAACGCCATCGCCAACAGCCTGCTGGCGGTCGAGGCCGGCGTACGCCAGGTGCAGGGCTCGTTGAACGGTCTCGGCGAGCGCTGTGGCAATGCCAACCTGATCGCGGTGATCCCGTCGCTGATACTGAAGATGGGCTACACCACCGGCACCACGGCCAATGACCTGACCCGGCTGACCCACGTCTCGCGGCTGCTCGACGAGCGGCTCAACCGCTTCCCCGAGCGCAATGCCGCCTACGTCGGCGAGTCGGCCTTCAGCCACAAGGGCGGTCTGCACGTTTCGGCAGTCGAGAAAGACCCGCGCTGCTACGAGCACATCGTCCCCGACCTGGTCGGCAACCGGCGTCACATCGTCGTCTCCGACCAGGCCGGCCGCTCGAACATCCTCGCCCGATTGCGCGAAATCGGACTCGACATCAGTCCGGACGACCCAAAAATCAGCGGGCTGGTCGACATGGTCAAGGAGCGCGAGTACGACGGCTACGCCTACGATGGCGCCGAAGCCAGCTTCGAACTGCTCGCCCGGCGGGCTCTCGGCGAGGTGCCGAATTACTTCCGGCTCGACAGCTTCCGGGTCTTCGACGAGCGGCGCTGGAACGCCCAGGGTGACCTGGTGACCCTCTCCGAGGCGACGGTCAAACTCGAAGTCAGTGGCCAGCGCACCATGGCCGTAGCCGAGGGCAACGGCCCGGTCAACGCCCTCGATGCCGCGCTGCGCAAGGTGCTGATCCCGGCCTACCCACAGCTGGCGAACTTGCGGCTGATCGACTACAAGGTGCGCATCCTGACCCCCAACCAGGGTACCGGCGCGATGACCCGGGTCATGATCGAAAGCACCGATGGCCACACCGAGCACTGGAGCACGGTCGGCGTCTCAACCAACGTCATCGACGCCTCGTTCAATGCCCTCAACGACAGCATCACCTACCTGTTGCTGCGCGACGAGACCGAGCCCCAACATATCGCGGCTCCGCCCACCACCGACGCGGCGACCGCCTGAGGAGACAACCGAATGGAGATGGCCCACGGCAGTGGCGACCGCAAATTCCTGCCCCTTAACATCGCCGTATTGACGGTCTCGGACAGCCGCACCGAGGCCGATGACAAGTCGGGCAAGACGCTGGTCGACCGCCTCACCGCAACCGGGCACCTGCTGGCGGAAAAGGTGATCGAACCCGACGATTGCTACCGCATCCGCGCCACCGTCTCGCGCTGGATCGCCGATCCCGATGTCCAGGTAGTGATCACCACCGGCGGCACCGGCCTGACCGGCCGCGACGGCACCCCCGAGGCGATCGAGATCCTGCTCGACAAGGTGATCGATGGCTTTGGCGAGTTGTTCCGTTCCCTCTCCTTCCAGGACATCGGCACCTCAACCCTGCAGTCGCGCGCCATTGCCGGGGTCGCCAACGGCACCATCGTCTTCTGTCTGCCCGGCTCATCCGGAGCCTGTCGCGACGGTTGGGACAAGCTGATCGTGCACCAGCTCGATGCCCGCACCCGGCCGTGCAACCTGGTCGAGATGATGCCCCGCTTCCTCGAGCGCTGAACCCGATCGGGGGCGAACCACCTGGCACCTTCGCACCCTCAAATGAACGCCCATCCACGACGGGGTACATGCTGCATCCTGTTGTTTTTACAACATAATTAGCAATAATCAATTGTTGCGACGCAATATGGTGCATGCTAGACTGGCGCGTCGCTGCTCATCATGAGATGGGCCAAGCAACAGGGGGCGGACCGGGAAACCGGCAAGCAGGAGCACCTCCAACCAGGGAAGGCCTACGGACCGTGCAGGCCGGCGAATCGCCGGTTGCACCCGCGTCGCCCCTGCTACGGGTCAAAGCGTTTTCCGGCAACGCCGGAACGCTGACCTTGACTTACACAGGGGGAGTCTCATGGCACTGACCAACGCGGTTACGCTCGAAGGCAATGAAGCCGCCGCTTACGTCGCACATCTATGCAGCGACGTCATCGCGATCTATCCAATCACACCATCCTCACCGATGGGCGAATACTGCGACGCCTGGACCGCCTCCGGGCGGCCGAATCTCTGGGGCAGCGTGCCCGAGGTGATCGAGATGCAGAGCGAGGCCGGTGCCGCGGGCGCGGTCCACGGCGCCCTGCAGACCGGCGCCCTGGCGACGACGTTCACCGCGTCGCAGGGCCTGCTGCTGATGATCCCCAACATGTACAAGATCGCCGGCGAACTGACCTCGGCGGTGTTTCATGTTTCGGCGCGGGCGCTGGCCACCCACGCGCTGTCGATCTTCGGCAACCACAGCGACGTCATGTCGGTGCGCCAGACC
>QNFN01000337.1 GCA_003645555.1 Gammaproteobacteria bacterium
TGCTCGCGCCCAACCGCGGCGCCGGGCGCGTCCGCACCGGTGGCGAGCTGCGCCTGGCCGTGAAGCTGCTGCTGCAAGTCCTGCCGATCATGCTGGTGCTGTTTTGCCTTTTCCCACGTATCGATGGGCCGCTTTGGCACATGCCCGAGTCTCGTGAGCAGGCCACTACCGGCATCAGCGATGAAATGAGCCCGGGCGACATCAGCCGCCTGGTGCGTGACAACTCGGTGGCGTTCCGGGTCGAATTCGACGGCGCCGCACCACCCCCGGCCCAGCGCTACTGGCGCGGGCCGGTGATGTGGTTCACCAACGGCCGCCGCTGGCGTGCCGGCTCGTTGCCGGCCGAGACCAACACCTACCGTGGTCTCGGCAACCTGGTCAGCTACACGGTGACTCTCGAACCAAGCCGTCAGCGCTGGCTGTTCGCCCTTGACCTGCCGGCCGATGTGCCCGATGACGCACGACTGACAACCGATTTCCAGGTACTCGCCAGCGTGCCGGTGACCGAGCGCCGGCGCTACCAGGCAACCTCCTATACCCGCTACCAGGCCACCGGGCTGAGCCCGGCCCAGCGCCGCTCCGGGTTGCAGCTGCCAGGCGTGGTCAGCGGCCGGGTGCGGCAGTTGGCCGCCGGATGGCGCTTGTCGGCGGGCAGCGACCGCACGGTCGTCGACCTGGCGCTGGCCCACTTCCGCGAGCAGCCATTCATCTACACCCTGAGCCCGCCTCGGCTTGGTAGCGATCCAATCGACGGCTTCCTGTTCGAGACCCGGCGCGGTTTCTGCGAGCACTTCGCCACCTCGTTCACGCTCCTGATGCGCCTGGCCGGGATCCCGGCGCGGGTGGTGACCGGCTACCAGGGCGGGCAGCGCAATCCCTTCGGTGACTACCTGATCGTGCGCCAGTCCGACGCCCACGCCTGGTCCGAGGTGTGGCTACCTGACAGCGGCTGGACCCGGGTCGACCCGACGGCGGCCGTTGCCCCGGAGCGGATCGAGCAGGGAATCGATGCCGATGCCGAGTTTGGCCTCGACGGGGCGGTCCAGTTCCGTGGCCTCGGCGGCAGTTTCGCCATCAGCCTGGGTGAACAGTTCCAGTTCGCGGTCGATGCCCTGTACGCCACCTGGGACCTGTGGGTCCTCGGCTACGGTGCAACCCGTCAGCTCGAGGTGCTGTCACAGCTCGGACTGGGCATCGACGACTGGCATTCCATCACCATGGCGCTGGCGGTCGTGGTTGGTGTCCTGCTGCCGCTGATCGGCTGGTCGATCATGCGCCCGCCAGGACACGCCCGTGATCCGGCGGCGAACCTCTACCGCCGCTTCTGCGCCCGGCTCGCCAAGCACGGACTCAACCGCGCTGGCCACGAGGGGCCACGCAACTACGCGGCACGGGTCACCACGGCGCGACCCGAACTGACCACCGCGGTCGCCCGGATCACCGACCTCTACATCGGCCTGCGCTACGCACCCGGGGCGCCCTCCACCACCCTCTCAGCCCTGCGTCGCGCCGTGCAGGAGTTCAGACCATGAGCCACGGCCTACGATCACTCAGCATCGTCCTGCTGCTGTCATGGGCTGCGGCCACATCCGCGGGCGAGGAGCCGTTGCCGTCGGTCTGGGAGCAGGCCCAAGCACGCGGTGTCGTCCTGCGCGCCATCGGTAATGAGCCCGGCTGGTTACTCGAAATCGATGCTGGCGACCGCGCCCTGCTGCTGACCGATTACGGTGCTTGGCGCCGGACCTTCACCGTCTCTGTGAACGGTGACGCAGACGGGATGGAATTCACCGCGACGGTCGACGGCAAGCCACTGCATGCCACCTTCACACCCGCCTCCTGCAGCGACACCATGAGTGACCGCACCTACCCGTTGCGGGTAACCGTTACGCTCGGCGACCAGGCGTTTCACGGGTGCGGTGTCGACCTGCGCTGAACCCGGCCCCGGCTGGCTCGGACCATGCCCTCGACCGACAGCATCAACATAGCGATAGCCCAGTGCAGGACGATGCTTAGGAACCTCTGATTAATTCTGGGCGAAGTAGAGGGTGATGCAGAATGTTCAGATTTGAGGCGCAAAACGCACGTAATAGTCAGCTATTGCGCAGTTTGGCAACGATATAGCTGGACATTCTGGGCGCCAGATACGAGTTCATGAATTAATCAGAGGTTCCCTTATCCAGCCATAGCTTGGGTAACTGTTCTTCAACATCGCGCGTTCCCGAAAGGTCATGGTAACGACCCGGCTCCGGGTTGGTAGTGAAAAACTCCGGCCATGTCATTCATTGGCGTTGCATGACTCATCAACCGTGACCCAGGTCAGCGGTTAAGAGTGGGCGGTGTAACTAGAATAACGGCACGTACCCAGTGGAACGTGTCGTGACGAAGGTGGACTACGAGGTGGTGATCGTCGGTGGCGGACCGGTCGGGGCCACGCTGGCCTGCGGCCTGGCGAACCGGGGCGGGCGCGTGGCCGTGATCGAGTCTGCGGATAACACCACGCCCCTGCCTCCAGGGTACGACAGCCGCGCCTACGCGCTGGCCCTCGGCTCGCGCCTGTTACTCGAAGCCACCGGTGGCTGGCCTGCCGATGCCACCACGACACCGATCAACCGCATCGATATCGCCCAGCAGCACTTCCCCGGACACGCCGTGCTCGACAGTGCTGTCGAACAGGTGCCAGCACTCGGTTACGTGGTGATCGCCCATGATCTTGGCGCCGCGCTCTACGACCGACTCGCGGCCAGTGACGTCGAACTGGTGCGCCCGGCCTCCATCACCACCCTCGCCCACGGGCGCGGCGCTTGCCGGCTGACGCTGGAGACTGGCACCGGCAACCGCGAGGTCACGGCACGCGTGGTGGTCGCCGCCGATGGCGCCCGGTCGACAACTCGTGAACAGGCCGGCCTGGCCGCGCACACCATCGACTACGGCCA
>QNFN01000338.1 GCA_003645555.1 Gammaproteobacteria bacterium
ATGAGAAGCCGGCATCGTCGGCGGTCGCCAGGTCGGTGGGCAGGCCGAGTCTTTCGAGCAGCGCACCGGCATCGATCGAGGCGGCACGCAGTTCGACCTGCCAGTCGGGTTCCTGTATCGGATCGGGCATCGCGTGTATCATGGCGCGCCAGTTTCGGGGCCTCCCCCGCCAGTTGCAAGTCCGAGAGAAAGTGATGGCAGTCTATTCCACCAATGAGTTCAAATCCGGCCTGAAGGTGATGCTCGACGGCGACCCGTGCGCCATCATCGAGAACGAGTTCGTCAAGCCAGGCAAGGGCCAGGCATTCAACCGCGTACGCTTGCGCAACCTGAAGACCGGTCGTGTCTGGGAGCGCACTTTCAAGTCGGGTGAGTCGATCGAGGGTGCCGATGTCATGGACACCGAACTCGAGTTCCTTTATGCCGACGACGAGTTCTGGCATTTCATGGAAGCGACCACGTTTGAGCAGCACACCGTAGATGCGACGGCGATGGGTGATACCGTGCAGTGGCTCAAGGGCCAGGAGAAATGCATCGTCACGCTATGGAACAACGTCCCGCTGTCAGTCATTGCGCCGAACCATGTTGTGCTCGAAGTGACCGAGACCGATCCTGGTATCCGTGGTGACACCGCCACCGGTGGCGTCAAGCCGGCGACACTCGAGACCGGTGCCGTGGTCAAGGTGCCGTTGTTCGTCGAGATCGGCGATCTGCTGAAGGTCGACACCCGCACCAGCGAGTACATCTCCCGGGTCAAGGAATAGCTGATTCCGGTGCGGCCGATGGACGACTGGCGGCCACACGCAACCCTGACAACCCTGCGGGCACGAGCCCGCTGCCTCGCTGTTATCCGCTCTTTTTTTGGTGAACGCGGCCTGCTCGAGGTCGAGACACCGCAGTTGTCGATCGCGGCGGCGACCGATCCGGCCCTCGCCAGCCTGGCGACCCGCTGGCCCGGCCCGGATGGCACGGCACGCTGGCTGCACACCTCACCCGAGTTTCCGATGAAACGGTTGCTGGCTGCCGGTAGTGGGGATATCTGGCAACTCGCGCGCGTCTTTCGTGATGGCGAGCGCGGCCGTCGGCACCATCCTGAATTTACGCTCCTCGAGTGGTATCGGCTCGGCTGGGACCACCATCGACTTATGGACGAGGTTACCGATCTCGTCACCAAATTGCTCGATGGTCACACCCTGGCAGCGGTTGAGAAGTTGACCTACCGTGAGGCGTTCATAGCCCATGCCGGCCTTGACCCGTTCATCGTCGAACCCGGAGCGTGGCATGCCGCGGTCAAGCGCCATGATATTGACTGCACCGATCTCGACGATACTGACATCGATGGTTGGCGCGACCTGCTTTTGACTCACGTTGTCGAGCCGCACCTGGGGCAGGGGCGGTTGACCTTGATCCACGACTACCCGGCTAGCCAGGCGGCATTGGCGCGCGTGCGCACCGGCGACCCGTCGCTTGCCGAGCGCTTCGAGCTCTACTGGCAGGGAGTTGAATTGGCCAACGGCTACCATGAGTTGACTGACGCTGCCGAGCAGCGGCGCCGGGTTGAAGATGACCTGGTGCAGCGGCGCGAGCTCGGCCTGCCAGAAGTGTTGCCCGATGCCCGTTTCCTCGCCGCGCTCGATGCCGGCCTGCCCGATTGTGCCGGTGTCGCGCTCGGCGTCGACCGGTTGCTGATGCTGGCACTCGGGCTGCCGTCACTCGACGACGTGTTGGCATTTCCAATCGAGCGGGCGTGAGGTCACACGGTTGGTTGTCGGGCTGGAGTCCGGCAATCACCAGTCGTCGTAGGGTCGAACACCGACCTACAATAAACTCGTGATCACCGGGCTGGAGACATGATCCTCTACACCCTTGACCTGTTCGGCGTCGCGATTTTCGCGGTCAGCGGTGCGTTGATGGCAGCGCGCAAGGAACTCGACCTGCTCGGTGTCATTGTCGCGGCGACGGTGACGGCGATCGGTGGCGGCACGCTGCGCGACCTGTTGCTGGACCGTAACCCGATTTTCTGGATCGCCGACCCGACCTACCCGACGGTGATCCTCGTCGCCGCGCTGCTGACGCTGTTTTACACCCGGCACGCCCGCGTACCTGAACGTGCGCTGCTGGTGGCCGATGCTGGCGGCTTGGCGCTGTTTACCCTCAGCGGTGCCAGCATCGCCGCGCAACTCGGACTGCCGGCGCTGAGTGTGGTGTTGATGGGTACCATGACCGGTTGTGCCGGTGGTCTGCTGCGTGACGTGTTGTGCAACGAAGTGCCACTGATCTTGCGTCGTGACGTCTACGCCACCGCGGCGATCGCCGGTGCCGGCAGCTACTTGGCGGCCCAGCGGCTTGGGGTCGATGACCTGGTCGCGGTATTGCTCGGGATGGCGGTCGTCATCGTGCTGCGGATCATGGCGATCTACCGTGGCCTGCACTTGCCGGTCTTCCCGCTGCACGACCACCCGCCCGACGATCATTCGGAGTCCGACAGGCAATGATCTACCGGTGGCTTGCCGACGGCGTGCTGTTACTGCACCTGGCGTTCATCCTGTTCGTACTTTTTGGCGCGTTGCTGGTCTGGCGCCGGCGCAAGGTGATCTGGCTGCATCTGCCGGCGGTGGGCTGGGGAGTGGTGGTCGAGGTCAACGGCTGGTTCTGCCCGCTGACACCGCTGGAGGTGCGGTTCCGGGTCCTGGCCGGAGATGCCGGTTACGACGGAAGTTTCGTCGAGCGTTACCTGCTGCCGATCGTCTACCCGTCGGCGCTGACACCGACCGTACAGATGGTGCTCGGGGTCGGTGTTCTGCTGCTCAACGCGGTGCTCTACGGCCGCCTCTTTTGGGCTGACGCGCGGCGGAAGGGGGGCGACGCTTCCCGGGAGTGACCCTGGCGGCCGGTCCCGGCGCACGACGGCCCTGGCC